>JBJXGU010000316.1:0-15533 GCA_046160245.1 Bacteroidia bacterium | reverse complement strand
GGAAAGAGAACTAATTTTTTTATTTCCCAAACGGTATAACGTTGGCCGTCGATGACCTCTGTATTTCGCTCTAATGCCTGCGGAAGTTGAATGTCTTGATTCCAAAATCCATCATAGTTGGGCATTTTAGGAATGGCAAAATCAATCAAAGTAACATTGCTATATAATTTAAAAGTTAACAGCGCGCCTTCGCCTTTCATTAATGTGCTTTTGCTTAGGATGGCTTTTGCAAAAATATTTTTATCAGTTAAAATACTTTCTTCATCATTATTTTTTTTCTGTTGTTGAGCAGCTCCTTTTACAACGGTAACCTGTACTACATTGGATGCAATTCTTTTTCCTTCAGCATCTATACTAGCTGGACCAATTTTAAAATTTCCAACATTGCGTGCTTGTAAGTAATAAGTAAAACTGATCGATTGAGAAAATTGTCCGTTGATGTATTGCATGTTCGAACTTTGATTGGGCCCCGACAAAATATTGAATTCACGCAGGTCGGGCCCTTGGAATGATCTTCCGGCTCCGTTAAAAGTGTAGGTGATTTGAAGTTGTTCGTTTAATCCAATGGTAGATTTATTCGCTGTGGCAGCCAGGAAGGGTGTTTGTGCAATTACTGGTTGCAGCGACACTACAAAAAAACTAAAAAGGCAAACCAGTAATTTTATTTCTTTCTTCAAGATGAAATTCATATTCATGGGTTCTTCGGAATGCGGTACAAATTAAACGTATCTAAAATGAAATTTCGTTGAATTTAACGGTTCCTTAACAGCTTTCTTTTTTACTCTAAATAAACGGCTTCTTTTCCTTTGCTAAAATCAACACGAATATGATCTTGTAAGGTAGTGCTCAGGGTGATTCCTACAAAGTCGGCTTCAATCGGATATCTTTTATGGTCTCTGTCAACAAGTAAAACAGTTCTTATTTTTCGCATATCTGCTTCCAGAAACGGACGCAAGCTATACATCAATGTTTTGCCTGAGTTGAGAACATCGTCGACAACAATTACGGTTTGGTCCTTCAACACTTCCTTCTCTTGCATTGGACTCATTTTTATTTTGATAGGATTTTCCTTATCAACTTCAATTTTTATCAATTTCACTGGGATAGGGCAAATCTTTTTAAGTGCATCACAAAGTCTTTCAGCAAATAAAAATCCGCTTTGGCAATACCTGCAATTAGGAGTTCTTTTTGATCGAAGTTGTCTTCATAAACTTGAAAAGCCAACCGATCTATGCGCCGTTGAATTTGTTTGCTGTTGAGAAGGAGAGTAGAATTACGAGGCATACTCTTATTTTTCGTTTTCTTTGGATTCAACAATCTCGTTTTCCCATCTTCCTGCACCGGCATAACGATTTTTGTAATAGGTCTCGTCTAAATTACTGATAATTACTCCATTGGAAGTGCTAGCGTGTACAAATTTATTATTTCCTAAATACAATCCTACATGCGAAATTCTTCGTCTGCTGGTTTTAAAAAACACTAAATCACCCTCTTTAATATCATCCTTCTTGATATGAGTAAGTTTTTCATAGATCTCAGCCGAATTTCTTGCTCCTATTTTCTTTCCATAAACACGGTTAAATAATACAGTCACAAAACCCGAGCAATCAACACCTTTCTCGCAATTCCCAGCGTATTGATACGGTGTGCCAAGCCATGTTGAGATGGTATCATATAACATGATGTTAGCATCTGAATTTAGTTGAAATCCAACCTCTTGTGATAAATACGCCTTTTTGTATTGAATTATAAAGCTTTCTCCTGTATCACTAGCTGTTAGAGGTCCCTGAGCATAAATGCTCGGAGCAATCAAACAAAGTAGGAGGAGGAGTTTTTTCATCTTTGGCAAAAATAGTCAATCTAGATTATAGTTTAGAAGCAATGAAAAACAGCTCTTTTCCGCTCCTAGGGGAAATTGAATTGCGACAAGGTTCTAGTTTTTCGAATCGGAAGAAGCGTTGAAAGGTGCTTTCGTATTCGGATTTACTGCCGCCAAAGGGTGGGCCATCTGATTCAAATTGACAATCAAATAAAAGTCCGGCCAACTTTCCGTTTTGGGAAAGGAGTTGATGCATCTGTTCGACATATTTATTTCTTAAGATGGGATCAAGTGCACAAAAGAAAGTTTGTTCAATGATCAAATCATAACTTCCTTGATGCATAAAAAAGTCTTGATGTACCAAATGTTCTTTCGGAAAATCGGGATTATTTTTTTGGAATTGCAAGAGTGGACTTTCCGCAAAGTCGAGTAAATATAAATTCTTAAATCCGTTGGAATGAAGGTAAGCAGCTTCATAAGCATTTCCGCATCCTGGAATTAATATTCGTAAATTTTTATTGTCAAGTGAATTGAAAAATTCCATGAGTGGAGTGGAAATTTTTCCAATGTCCCAGCCAGTCTCCCCTTTTTGATAACGCGATTCCCAGTAAGAATCACTTAGTTTTTTATCCATTCGTTTTTTATTTTGGATCAATTACCAGTAGTGATTTTGGTTGTAGTACAACATTAATTTTCCTTATAGGTTCGCAAGCTTCTCCATCAATATGCAAATGAATTTCTCGATCGGATGTGGCCGTGAATTGTTTGCATTTAAAGGATTGGATGTAGTCCGTATCTTTAAGCTTTCCGGTAAACAAACGATAAAACATACTAGGTAATTGTAGGGGAGATGGTTTTCTTACTAATACTACGTCCATCAACCCATCTGATAATTGAGCCGTGGGAGCAATGATAGCAGCGTTTCCAAATTGCGATGCATTTGCAATAACCAACATATGGGCATTTGAAAAATGAGGTTGTGGAAGTCCTTCTAATTCGAATTGAATAGGAGGATATTTAGTATATTCTCTTAACGCAATTTTTGTATAGTTCGACATTCCTCTTTTGCCTTCATTGTTAAATTTCCAAGCAACAAATCCATCAAACCCAAACCCTGATACGTTTACACCGAATCGATCATTGATAAGTAAGGTATCAATCTTTTTAATTTTCGATACTGCAATTTGCTGCAAACATTTTTTGATTTGCATGGAATAACCCATGTGCCTCGCCAGCCCATTTCCAGATCCAATGGGAATTATTCCAAGTGCTGTATTACTATGTACAAGTTGTGATGCAACTTCGTTTACAGTTCCATCACCACCAGCGGCAACTACAACATCTATTTTTTTTTGAACTGCTTTAGCTGCTATTTCAGCTGCGTGTCCACTGTGTTTAGTGAATTGAATCTGAACTTGAAAATGTTCATTCAATCCTGATTCATCGATCGCTTTCTCAACCTTCTCGGCGATTCCTTTCCCTGCTATTGGATTTAATATAATTAGCAACGACTTCATGGCTGTAAAATTTGATTGTGAATAAGACCGAAATGATATTGTTGAAGAATAGAACGCAAGAAAACAGAAGAAGTATCGATCGCTTTATCCGTGGTGTTTATTAAATTATTCACCAACATCGAATCACTTCGCAAATAATAATGAGTAGTATTGATACCATCAAATTGCAGAATGCTAGTATCGGTAATAAATTCCCAAGTTTGATTGCTATAGTTGATCGACCATCCACGATTACTTCCAAATAAATTTCGTCCAAACGCAGAATAATTCCCACTAAAATTCAACAAGCCCAGTACGCTCGGTAAAATATCCGTTTGTTGAGCGGTTTCTTTGTGAAGGTTGGATTGAAGATTTTGTGGGTCGAAAAAAAGTAATGGAATATGATAAGCACCCAGTCTGTTATAAGAATAAACACTGGAAGCAGGTCCACTGTGGTCAGATGTGATGATGAAAAGAGTGTTGTTATACCATTCTTGCTTTTTTGCAGTTTCAAAAAATGATCGCAGGGATGCATCAGCATAAGCCATTCCTTGTTGTGTTGGTGTAAGTCCTGTTGGAATTTTGTTTTTGTAATCAGATGGAATCGTATATGGATGATGCGATGAAATGGAAAAGAATGCGGTATGAAAAGGAGGAGTAAAGCCATTTATTTTACGAATCATGAACAAGAAAAATTTATCATCAAAAATTCCCCAATGCCCATCATAATGCTCACTTGGACCATCGTATTCTTTCTTTCCAAAATAATTAGAATAGCCAGCAAGTTTTGTAAAATTATCGAAACCCATCGTTCCATTATTTCCGCCGTGAAAAAAGGCCGAAGTATACCCATGTGGTTGAAGAATACTTGCAAGACTATTGATATTAGAAACGTTGTAAGCCGAATTAATGAACGATTGATCCATCAAGGAAGGCATAGAAGTTAATATAGCAGGTATGCCTTCAATCGATCGTTTCGCATTAGCAAAACAGTTTGGCCACGCATCACTTACCTTCATCAAAGAGTCCAGAAACGGAGTAACAGTTTTTGTGTGATGATAGTATGAAATGTAATCATAGGAAAAACTTTCCATGATGATCAATACCACATTTTTTTTATTGATTGTACTATCTTGTGTTACTTGTTGATGAATATTGAAAATATTTTTTGCTACAACCATGGGAATAAAAGTAGGCTCCTTTAAAAGTTGATCGTCGCGTGATTTAAAGAGAGTATAAGGGGTGTTCAGAACTAAGGGAATTGAGTTGGACGGTACCATCTTAGCAGCTGCTTGAATCGACAAAGGTTTCAATTGCATGCCGCCTCTAAAACCGATGATTCCAAAAATGATTAGAAGTACGGCTATTCCAATGCGAAGATGTGTAGGTAAAAATTGATTTTCACCCTGTGAAGTCTTTACAGATTTTCTAAACCTATTTTCAAAATAAATTAAAGCAAACAGACTTAAGCCCCAAAAAAGAACCAAATACCAAAAATCCAGCAAGTATATTCCAATATTATTTTGAAGATCATCGCCCGTCGAAATAAGCGTAAAAAAATCGATGGTGCTTCGTTTTTGAATAAATGGAAACCAACCAGTGTCGATATAATTAAAAAGTAACGCTAATGCATTCAACGAAATAATCAATATAGAAATGATTTTTTGATAATTTACTGAAAAAGAAAATTTTGATGGATAAACATGCAGTAAAAGGATGGGTAAATTAAGAATGCAAATGGTCGTAATATCATATCTTAAACCTGCTAAAAAGATAGAAAGATAATCAGTAGAAACGGTAGAAGGATTTGTGAGTCCAAAAATAATGCGACTAATTTGAAAGAGTACGATTATTAAAAGCAGCCTTTTGAAAAGCAGTTGATAGTGGATCCAACGAAGTAGAGGCATGTGCAAATTTACAAAGGTTTTTTGATTTGATTTCTCTGAGAGGAGAGAATAAAAAAAGGCTGCAAATAAAGATTAGCAGCCTTTTTTGATAAATATCGAATTATTGTCTAGTGTAATGTGCTCTGCAATTTGCAGAAGCGCTTGCCGTATTGTTTACATCTGTGTACACTAATAAAAAACCATTAGATGTTACTTGGCCAGTTCCCGAGAAGGTATGACTATCACCAGAACCAACCGATTTAGTTTGGCTAGGAAGTGTAATGTTACCATTACCGTCAACTGTTGAGGTAACATTCGATGAAAGTCCAGGATAATCTCCAAATAAGCTGTAAATATTTACATTGCTCCCCGACGCAGTAAGTGTTTGACTGTAAGAGAAAACTTGAATAAATACACCCGATATGGTGAATACACTGTCGACCACGTTGTAGGTTTTTGCTAATGCATTATTCGTTGCGTAAACAACCACATCGCGTAAAGCGTCAGCAGGGTTCCCTGCAGCATCTGAAACTGTGTAAAAAACATCGTAAGTACCTGGTAATCGATTGTCGATTAATGACGTATCTACATTTACAGAACTTGAAATGTCTCCGTCTTCATTATCATTTGCAATTACTCCTGGCTCAATATAAAATTGGAGCATTTCAAGTTGCATTGGATTGCTTCCAATTAAAGTAATAACTGGGGGAATTGAATCCGTTGCAGATGAAGTTGGTATTGATGTTCCGTCACTTTCCTTTTCACAACTAAGAAAGAGTGTGCATGAAATAATAAATAAAGCAATAACAAATGTTTTCATGATGTTCTAAAATTAGTATACAGTTTGGATTAAAATTCGCAATTGAGTGAGATGAATTTTAATTTTATAAATTCTTGTAATTGAATACTAATTATTATTTATAAAAAAAGGCTGCTAAATAATTTTAGAAGCCCTTTAATCAAATTTTAAATAGATTAGTTACGTGTAAACCAAGCACGACATGTAGCAATAGCCACAGGCACCGCTGAGTTATTTTTATCAACATAAGTAATCATAAATCCACCAGCAGTTGTATTTCCAGTTCCGGAAAACTCATGATTTTCTGAACCTGATCCAATGCCCAATCCATTTTGGGTGGCTAGAGTAATAGTGTTATTCGAATTGATGGTAGCAGTGATTCCAGTATTATTTGAATAATCACCAAATTTATTAAATGAAAGAGTGGTTCCGTTCGTTGAACTTACTTCTTGGTTGTAGTTATAAATTAAATCAGGACCTCCTGCATTACAAGTGTCTTTTACTGCGTAGCTTATAGTATTTGCATTTACCTCACGTGTTGCTTCTCCAACATTTCCTGCTGCATCACTAACTGAATAGTAAACAAAATATGTATTAGGAAGGGTGTTGTTAATATCAGAAGCATCAATTATGATTGAACTGGATAGATTACCATCTTCGTTGTCATTTGCTGTTGCCCCTTTTTCTGTGTAGACTTCAGTTAATCCTAATGCTAGTGGATTGTCGCCTATTAATGTAATGATCGGAGCCTCAGTATCATCCTTACTACATCCAACAATAAAAAGAGAAGAAACTGCTACTAAAGCTACTAATGCTATTGATTTTTTCATGTTGTTTTTTGATTTCTGTTTATTTTATGGCAAAAGTAAGTAAAAATGAGTTCTTTGTTCAAAATATTTTGTTTGTAAAGTTTAGAAATGAATACATTTGTGCCATCAAACTAAAAACCAAACCATGAAAAAGTTCACTTATCTATTAGGAACAGTGGCTATTAGCCTTGTTGTATCTTGCGGTCCTAGCGCAGAAGAAAAGGCTGCTGCCGAGAAACTTGTCGCAGATTCAATTGCTGCTGTTGAAGAAGCCCGCATTCAAGACAGTTTAATGATGGTGGAAACCGCTCGCCAAGATAGCTTAACCGCTGTTGCTCAGGCAGCTGCCGATTCATTGAAGAATTTAGCCATCGCTGATTCAATTGCTGCTGCACAGAAAAAAGCCAATGCTCCGAAGCCAAAGCCAAAGAAAACTCAAGAGCAAATTAAAATTGAGAAGGAAATCAAAGAAGTAAAAGACGCTACACGCGGTCGCGGATAATATTCAATAAACAACCTAATAACTCTAAAACCATGTCTAAATCTATTCTATTATTAACCTTTATCGGCTTAAGTTTCGTAGTTGCTTGTGGACCAAGTGCTGAAGAAAAGCAAGCTGAAGAAATGCGTTACAATGATTCTGTAAACGCAGCAGAAGCAGCGTTAGTTGCTGCTGAAGAAGCGGCAGTTCTTGCAGCTCAAGCGGATTCTGCAATGTTAGCAGATACTACCGTGAAAGCGGATACTATTGTAAAGTAAAAATTTTAACCGGATGTGTAATCGCATTTCGCGATTTCAACATCTGGTTGATATAATTTAAAAGGAGACTTCACTAATGGAGTCTCCTTTTCTTTTAAGGAATTATTGTATGCTTATTTTGCAACTAAATCAAAGTGGCAGTTGATGAAATTGGAATTCGAAGAAATAGCATCACCATTATCAGCCCTATAAAAAGTAGTATACCCAGCATTCATTAATAATTCAATTAATTCTTTAGCACTGCTATTATTTTCTTTTAAGCTGGCGTCATTTACTTCAATAAATAAAAAAGGTTTTGACTTTAACGTTTCTTTAGCTCCTGATAATACGGAGAATTCATAGCCTTCTACATCAATTTTAATAAAATCAACTTTCTTAATTTCTTTTTTTAAAAGGATGTCATCTAAAATATCAACCTCAATAATTTTAAATGGAAAATCAGCTTCTTCACTGAGAATCCGATTCATGCCTGGATTATGTCTATCTACTTCGTAAAGTTTTAATGAGGCTTGTTGTGTTCCTAATCCTAAATTAATAAGTTCAATGTTCTGAAAGGAATTTAATTCAATGTTTTCAACCGCTTTACTAAAAGTATCTGGATGAGGTTCGAAAGATAATATCTTAGCTGTTTGATTGATGCTAGCGAAGTAAAGTGCAGATGTACCAATATTTCCACCGATATCTAGAATAAACTTTGCTTTTTTTATTTGAGAAAGTATGGAGCCATAGCTTGGCTTTTCTAAATTGAAATAAAAGGAGTGATCAACAACATTGCTGATATCAAGCAAGTAATTGATTCCGTTTCGATTTACTTTTCTGTATTTCCCCTTATTATATAAATAATTAGGGGGAACCAATTTTCTTATAATTGGAGAGTCAGTATTTAATGTTGTTAAAAGCAACAACTTGTCAAATAGAGGTAGTAAAAAAATGTATCTGAAAAAGTTGAGGACTTTTGTCTTTGCGGATAGTTTTAATTGATACTTCGACATGCCTTTGAATTCAAATTCAAAGATACATAATTTTCAGATTGATGCGACCTTATAGTATGTGTCCTGCTAAGTTAGCGAGTGGACTTCGTTCTCCCTTTTCAAGCGTGATGTGACTGTACAAAGCTTGATTTTGCATCTTGTCAATTAAAGTACTCAAACCATTACTGTGTGAATCGAGGTAGGGCGTATCAATTTGAAAGATATCACCGGTGAAGATAATTTTCGTTCCTTCACCGGCTCGAGTTATAATTGTCTTTACTTCGTGTGGAGTAAGATTTTGTGCTTCGTCGATAATGAAACAAATATTGCTTAAACTGCGTCCACGAATATAAGCAAGAGGTGTGATGTGTAATTTTTCATGCTCCACCATCTCATTAATCTTATGGTATTCTTTGTCGGTTTCTTTGTACAAACTTTGAATGAATTTCAAGTTGTCCCAAAGTGGTTCCATGTACGGGTTTATCTTTGATTTTATATCACCAGGTAAAAAGCCGATGTCTTTATTGCTGAGTGGAACGATGGGTCTAGCTAAATAAATTTGACGATACTTGCTTTTGTGCTCCAACGCGGATGCCAGAGCAAGTAAAGTTTTTCCCGTTCCCGCAATACCCATCACGGTCGATAACAAAACATTTGGATTCAAGATGGAGTGTATGGCAAAAGCTTGTTCTGCGTTGCGAGGACGAATACCGGCTACTGGTTCTTTATGGATACGCTCTATCCGATCCGTTGTTGGATTGAACCAGGCAAGTGCTGATGCGGTTTCTTCCTTACTTCGCAGAATGAAGTAATGGTTAAGAACTGGTTTTACCTTTACAACTTCTTTCCAAGCACACCAGCCATCTTGATACAATTTATCGATCACTTTTTTGCTCACGTTATCTATAGAAGATTTTCCTGTGTAGAGCTCTTGAACATCCTTTACTTTCCCTGTCTCATAATCTTCAGATGCTAAGTTGAGTGATCTGGCTTTTAAACGAAGATTGATGTCCTTACTAATGAGTGTAACCACTCGGTTAGGATAAGCTTCTTGAAGACTTAAAGCGGAATTAATAATATGATGATCCGCTTTTTTCTCTCCGAAAACGACATTAGCATCCACTTTATTATTTCGCTCATTCATCAACACTTTAAATTTCCCCTTAGTGGGTCCATTTAAAGGAATCCAATCTTGGAGTGAAAAACTGGCTGATAATTTATCAATGGATCTGATAAATTCCCTTGCTTCGAAATTGATAACATCGTTCCCTTTTTTAAATCGATCTATTTCTTCAAGTACGGTAATGGGAATGGCTACATCATGTTCCTTAAAATTAAAGAATGCATTATGATCAAAAAGGATGGCTGATGTATCCAGTACGAAGATTTTTCTCTCTGTCGATTTCGTTTTAGCTGCAGCTCTTGGCATATAGTGAGGGTTTACTCCGAATTTAACGGAGAAAAGAACCGTAAGTCAATTGAAATTTCAAAAGTTAATCTACAGGTTAATGTTAATAAGTAAAAGTAAAATAACGTTTGATAAAAAATCTAAAGAGTTGATTGAATAAAGATTAGTAGTCTGATAAATAAATTGGAATTTAAAACCAACCACTCTTAAAAGCATATTTGATTAAGCCTACAACATTCTTAGCGCCAGTTTTGGTAAGTAAGGATTTTCGGTAGTTGTTTACGGTATACTCACTTAAGTGAAGTTTTTCAGCAATTTCGGAAGAACTAAATTCTTCAAAAATGAGTTTGATAATATGCTTCTCTCGTTCATGTAATTCTTCAAATTTCACTGTATTATTCTTCGTCATAAATTCGGAAGAGCGCTGTAACATTTTTCCGACTAATTCTGAAGAGAAAAACATTTTACCCGCATAAACATTCTTTATGGAAGCTTCTAATTCGGGTTTGCCAATATTTTTGGTGAGATATCCTTTGGCGCCTAAGTCAATCATTTGTTCGATGGTCCACTTGTCTTCGAACGAACTGATTCCAATAATTTTTAATTCTGGGAATAATTCAAGTAATTTTTTTGAACATTCTAAACCATCCATTCTAGGCATGTTAATATCCATCAAAACGATATCTATTGATTCCTGCTCAGCAATTTGTAAAGCTTCGTTTCCGCTTCCCGCTTCAAAAATAGTTTTATTGAATTCACACGAGTGTAAAGCATTCACCAATCCTTGGCGGAAAAGAGGATGGTCGTCAACAATTAATATGGAAATAATATCTATCATAGCGTATTAATGTAGCAAAGGTATGACTATACTTAATTCAAATCCCGGTTTCAAACCAATTTGCATGGTGGATTCTGGATGTAGATGAGCTATTCGTGTTTTTATATTGTTGAGTCCAATGCCATCCGATGATTTACTTTCATCCAATCCATTGCCATTGTCGGTATAGGTTAATGAAAGCCGAAGTTCGGATCTTTGAATAACTAAATTTATAGTATTTGCAATAGAATGTTTTATCGTATTATTTACTAATTCTTGTACAATTCTAAAAATATTAAGTTCCATTTTGTAAGGGAGCCTTTGTTCCATTCCTAGCAAAGAAAGTTGAAATTTCTTTTTATATAAATTTTCCGTGTTGTATTGAAGTTTATCAAGCTCATAGTTTAATCCAGAGCGAGCAAGATCTCGTGGAACCAAATCTCTTGAAATGCTTCTTACGTCTTGACTCACTTCTTCAATTAGTGAACGAATATGTTCGGTCTTCGATTGAAATTTAGGATCTATTTCGGAGTATAAAGTTTCAGTTTCTAAACTTAAGGCTGAAATTTTAGTTCCTAATCCATCGTGTAATTCCAATGCCAATCGCTCGCGCTCATCTTCCTGAGCTTTTAACATCGCTTCTAGCAAATCAGCATTTCGATTGATGTTAATTACATTGTTTTTATAAATAAGATACAATAAAAATAATACCAGCGTGACAAAAGTGAGGGCTAGAATGAAGATGAGGAGAGTGATATTGTTCGTGTCGGTAAACAATGCAGCGCTTTTAAGATTAATAGAGAGGTAAAGGTATGTAGAGTTAAGTGAATAAACTGAAGGTTGATGGGGAAGTTGTTATTGATACCAAGGGCGGTTTTTAATTGTTCATTTAATGCGAGAAGGACACTGGCTCCCGCACAGTAAACTAAATAGGAGGCTGCAATCCAAAATCGTGGCGATCGGAGGATCGAAATGGTGCTTGTATTACTCAAATTCACAAGGTAGACTGCAAACGCATAAATCAGAAGTAAGTTTCCAATTAACATGCTCCAATTGCTTGTCGTTAACCAGATGGTTTTAAAAATAAAAGTCTCCAGTACCCAGAAAATAAAAAAGGCAGCGGACAGATTTCGAAGAATCTTCGAAAAAAAAGAAGGGCTGTTCCAACTGCCTATCAAAAGGAGCATCAAGATGGGCTGAAGAAGTATGAAAAGGTTATAGGTGATTAAGTTGTTTCTGAAGTACGCAACAGTAAAAACAGAAATGATTTCTACAGTAAAACTTATTAATTGTAAATAAATCAATAATTCTAGTTTAGCTTGTTTAATGGTTTTCCAATTTGCAAAGCCTATAATTACAATTACAGCAGTGATAAATTGAATAAAAAACATAAGTGCTTTCATTTGATAATTATTATTTACAATGGGCTATCAAAATCACAAGCTGAAGGACAAGAAGTGAAGTTGTCCATAACTATCGTTTGTACATCGCTTCCTTCAGAATCGGTAGCTATCACGACAATAGTTAAGTCTCCATCTTCTTTTTCCCCCAAATAAACTCTTATCCCGTCGGCACGATCTTGAGCCATTAATTCAGTTAACACCTCTTTGCTAATGAGAAAGGCTCTTTTTGTTCCAACTGGATTGTTGTTTTTGAAACGATTGGTTAATTCAATTCCTTCTTCTAATGTAATTTCGTGTTGGTTTGGCATAAGTCATTAATGTTTTTGTTGAGCGACAAATGTAATCCTAGCTATAGGTTAAAAACAAGCGTTTTTGCATTTAGGCTACTTTTAGTTGAAATTTAGGCTACTTCTAGTATACTACTTCTAGTATAATTGAGCTTTTTTGGAGATGGGAGATTGGAGAATCGGAGAGTCGGAGAATAGGAGAATTGGAGCCACGATTGCTAAAGGGATGAAGATAGGAGACAAGAGAGGAGGGAATGGAGGTGGGAGAATAGGAGATGGGAGAATAGGAGATGGGAGAATAGGAGATGGAAGAATAGGAGATGGGAGAATAGGAGATGGGAGAGGTAAGAGGTAAGAGGGGAGAAGGGAGTTTTGATGGATTTTAACCCAAATTAAACATTGATTCTTGATTTTTTCCCGTTATGCCTTCAGATTTACTAAATTTGCTGAGCTTAAATAAAACGTGATTCATTTCCTATCCCCGATATACCTTTATGGGCTCTCCCTGCTCATCATACCCATCATCATTCATTTATTTAATTTTAGAAGGTATAAAAAAGTCCTTTTTACCAATGTTCGATTTCTTCAGGAATTAAAAGAAGAAACTACCAAAATCAGTAGACTTAAACATCTACTTGTACTTTTAACTCGATTACTGGCCATTGCTTTTATTGTTTTGGCATTTGCTCAACCCATCATTCCGGTAGGGATTCAAGCCGCTCAAAATCTATCCAATCCTGTTTCTGTCTATATTGATAATTCATTCAGTATGGATGCGATAAGTAGTCAAGGTGCGCTATTGGAAGTAGCCAAGCAAAAAGCTACTGAAATTGCGAATTCGTATCCAGCAACAACACGCTTTCAATTACTGACCAACGATTTCGATGCTTATCGTCAACGACTTATTTCTAAAGACGACTTTTTGGATGAACTGAATCGAGTGAAGTTTTCGTCTCAGCCCCGATTTCTAACGGATGTGCTATTACGTCAAAAAGAAGTGGCTACTTCCGGTAATGCTGCCGGATTAACATCCTACCTCATTTCCGATTTCCAAAAATCAATAAGCGATTTTGAAAAAGTGCAACCGGATTCTTCCATGACCGTGAAAATGGTAGTCTTGCCCTTGCAACCCACTGCCAATTTGTACGTGGATTCATGTTGGTTAAGTTCGCCCATCGTGCAATTGGGACAAGCATTGGAGTTTACGCTGAGCATTCAAAATAGCAGTGAAAAGGATGCCGAAAATGTTCCTGTTCGATTGATTTTGAATGGTACACAGAAAGCGGTAACCAGTTTAAGCATCCCGGCCGGTCAAAAAGTGGAAACGACGTTTAGCTTTACAGCTTCCGAATCGGGATGGCAAAAAGCCACAATAAAAATTGCAGATCATCCTCTAAATTTTGATGATGACTATTATTTCTCTTTTGAAGTGAAGGAAAAATTGCACGTATTATCGATCAGTGAAAATGCATCTCCCTATTTAGAAGCATTATTTAGTAAGGATCCGTTTTTTGAATTTGTGAAGTCGAATGCTAACGGTGTCGACTATGCTAATTTTAGAAATCAGGATTTGATAGTTGTGCAAGGTCTTCGTCAAATATCATCCGGTTTAAGTGAAGAATTGAAGAAGTATTTGGTAAGCGGTGGTTCCATCTGTCTGTTTCCTGATTCATTAGCTGACCTCAATAATTTTAGTTTGTTCTTGAATTCTGTGAATGCCGATGCATTTACAGGCATCAATGAAAACAACGATAAGGTAAGTGAAGTCGATTTACAACACGCTTTGTTTAAAGATGTGTTTGATAATAAACCGAAAGAAGGTCGTATTGATTTTCCCGCCGTGGCTAAACATTTTGATCAAGCGGTGAATAGTAAAAGCGTAAGGCAAGTATTGATGAAATTACAGGGAGGTGGTTCCTTTCTTTCTTTGTATCCCATCGAAAAAGGACAGTTGTATGTGTTTTCGGTACCACTTCAAACAGGCTTTAGTAATCTTGCTCGACATGCTATTTTCGTTCCTGTCCTTTATCGAATGGCTATTCTAACGGCAAAACCATTATCTTTTTCAAACACCATTGGTAGCAATGATGCCATCTTACTCAATGCAGCTCCTCCTACGGGTGATGAAGCATTTCACCTCATCAATAAAGAAACGAATACCGATATCATTCCATCAGCAAGAGCCATTGCTTCGGGATTGATGATTGATATGGGTAATCAAGTTCAAGTAGCAGGACATTATGATTTGTTGAAAGGAAATCAATTGGTAACTGCACTCGCATTTAATTACGATCGCAAGGAATCAGAAATGATTTTTTACGATGAAGCGATGATTCAAGAAAAAATTGAAACGTTGAAGTTGGAGAATTGGTCGTACTTTAATGCATCTACGCCCGACCTTAAGAAAACATTACTGGATTTGAATAATGGCATCGCCCTCTGGAAATATGCCATATTCGCTGCCTTAGTTTGCTTGCTATTGGAAATACTACTCATTCGATTCTGGAAAACAGCATGAACCTACTCATCAAAAACGTACAAGTAAATGATCCTGCTTCGGCGAATCATGGAAAAGTGTTAGATGTATACATTCAAGAAGGAAAGTATCATTCCATTGGTAAATCTCTAAAAGAAAGGAAAGGTGAACAAGTCGTAGATGGAACTGATTGTATTCTTTCTCCAGGTTGGTTCGATATGCGTGTTTCTTTTAAAGAGCCCGGTGATGAGCAGAAGGAAACTATACGCAGTGGACAAGATGCCGCAGCAGCGGGTGGATTTACTGGCGTTCTCCTGATGCCTTCTACCCATCCGCCATTACAAACCAATGCTGATATTTCATTTGTAAAACGTCAAGCCGCCAATCATTTGGTGGATGTTATTCCTGCAGGTGTGTTGACAGATAAACGCGAAGGAAAAGAATTGTCGGGAATGTACGATATGCAATTGGCCGGAGCGCGGGCTTTCACAGATGATAAGCGTTCCATCAACAACAGTGGAGTAATGCTGCGAGCTATTCAATATGCAGCAAACATTGGTGCTAGTGTGATTGCGTATACCGACGATCCTGGATTAACGGATA
>JBJXGU010000315.1:0-3549 GCA_046160245.1 Bacteroidia bacterium | reverse complement strand
CGCAGGGTTTAATCTTTCACCCATTTGCAATCTAGCAAATAGCGTTCTGATTTCTTCTTGACTTGCTTCCTTTATTAGTGAAATATTTATTTCATATTCATTAAACTCTTTTAGTTTGGATTTGTTTTTCTTAAGTGTGTCATAATCCAATGCCTTTGTATTAAGACTTCCAATTAAAGCCTCATCTAACTTGAATTCATTCTGAATAAACTCCCAAATTGCCCTGATCCGCTGCTGTCCATCAGTAACTTCATACTTATAAAGAAGGTCATTTGGTGATTCGCGCAAATAGAATTTCGGAATATCATATCCTCTCAGAATTGAATCAATCAGAAGTTTTTTCTTAGGTGGCTGCCAAACAGCAGTTCTCTGATATTGAGGTTTAGGATTTATCTTTTCCTTTAATTTGTAAAGGTCGGATAATGACCAAACTTTAGCCGAAATTTTCATAAGCAGTAATTATTAAATTCTATACAAAACAAGCTGCACAACCTACTCCCTCATCCTCTCCAAGAATATCAATGAGATAGGGCGATTTGCTTTGAGTTTTTCTTTCCATACGCTTTACATACTCAGTTTTGATCTGCTGCATCCTCGCTGGTTGCATTAGTTCTTCCAGACTTTCTTGTTGAGCCCAAGTGTAGCCATCCTTTTCATATTGCATTGCTTTATTGTAAAGCTCTGGATGCTGTTCATAAAGCCAAACCCATTCTATCTTTTGTTGAAAAAAGCAGAAGTAACAACCAGAACGACTTCTTGCATATTGTCCTTTTTTGCCATTTATATCAAAATCAACTTTATTATAATATGCTGGCACGCCCACCCCACTTTCCTCTAATATTTTAAAAATATCCGCTCTCACCAAAACATCTTCATTATCTAAAAGAGCAAAGGAATCTTCATTTGCCAAAGGATAGTCCGTCGTTTTCAAAAACTCAAACACTAAATGATTGAAGGCCTTTACATTAGTGTCTAGCAAAGAATTCAGTTTTTGCGCTTGGGTATAATTTGGGGCCAGCTTTCTGCCAATGATTTGATTGACCCTTTCCTCAAAACTTCCAAAATCGATATTCTTTGAAAGCACCTGAAGTTGATCGAAGTTTTGAGAAGAAAGCATTTTTGTAATCACATCTTCACTCCAAATATTCTTTCTGAATGGGAAAATTGATTGAATATTCTTCTTAGTTGAAATGTATCCTTCCCTTTCTTCATCCCCGCGTATTCCCACATAGGAAATAACAGGATCGGTCCCAACGTACTTTTCAAACGGCTCGAGTTTCAACTTCTTGGTACACCAGCGTGCATTTGAAGATGGCAGAAACCCTCCATACATAGTTAAAAAATGGTCGAATGGATCTTCAGAACTGTTCTCAGCCGCCTTTAGTAAATTAATCTTAATACCCAAGTGTATCTCCAAGTTTCGGATTAGCTGATAAGTTTCATCTAACTCTTTGCCCGTATCACAAGAATAAAATTCTAAGTTCAACGAAGGATACTTCGTTTTGACATAAATTGCCAAGGCTGCACTGTCCTTTCCGCCTGAAATACCTAATACGTGTCTGACCTTTTGACTCATTGTAAAAGCTCTTTAAGTAAGTTTAAAACCGCTGCAATATTCGAGGTTTTGTCTGTAGAAAGTTTTTTCTTCAGAGCAGTTTTCAATTGTTCTATCTCCAAAGCCTTATTTTTAGGCACCCTTACTATCTTAGGATTGATTGTGCTGAAAAAAGTATCAATCTTGACCCCAATAACTTCTTCTTTAGCCTCATCAAAGTCGCCTTTTGAAAGATTTGTCAAACTGTCTAGCTCTAATACGATCGACTTAAATTTCTCATAAAGTAGAATCTCATCTTCATCGGTAAAATTTTCAAGTGTTTTACCTGTAACGGCTTGAGCCATTGAATTGAGCCAGGCTCTTTTATCGTCGATTTGTGAGTTTAACCTCTGAATAAAGGTTTTTTGATTGGCTAATAGCAGATGCGTCTTCAATTTTTTAAAGCGGTTCTGCAATAATTCCTTGTATTCCTCGAAGTCTACTGTTTTCCCAATAAAATCATTGCAAATAAATTCCTCGAAACGCAGGACCAGACCATCATAAGATGTCCTCAATTCACGAATCGCCTTTTGCAACGTCGTAGTATAAGCCTGCAACTTGGACTTCTCCTTCTGCAATGCAATAAGTGGAATCCCTAATGCACTCGGAAACGCATCAAAAAAAGTTTCTTCCGGATCCTTACTGTTGGCAATTGCAAGTCGTATCTTCAATGCTGGTCCA
Organism: Bacteroidia bacterium; assembly: GCA_046160245.1. Classification (GTDB taxonomy): domain Bacteria; phylum Bacteroidota; class Bacteroidia; order AKYH767-A; family OLB10; genus JAJTFW01. The sequence continues at coordinate 1,274 of JBJXGU010000315.1, read as the reverse complement.
CTAAGTCGCTTTGTGTGCTTGGAGTACTCTGGTAAACCTTTATAAAAGGTAATAAAGGGTCTTATCGTTTCGATGAATGAAATATTATTGAACTTCAATTCAGAAGCCTGATCGAGAAAAGCACGATAACTATTGAAAATATCAAGTTTAACACCCTCAATATCAAAAGTTTTTATAGTATACTTCTCAGGATTTTTGGCAATCAACTCTAAATTTTCGTCTGACAGATTGGGTATATAGCCCTCATCATTAAAGATTGCAAAATCATCTCTTTTGATAAACAAAAAAGTTGGAATCCAAAAGTCAATAAAACCTTGCTTAAGCTTGAGAGGTCGCTTGCCTAATAATTCAACAAAATCATAAAGAGACTTCTGTTCCAGCTTCGCGCTTTCAATAAATTTCTCCGAAGCTTTCCAAAGTTTATTGAAGCTTGACGTTTTATTTATAGTGGCAACTTCAAACGAACCTTCCCGGATTGGTGAAATTCCGTTTTCTTTTAGCAAAGACAAGAAGATAGTCTTTTCAGGTGGAAATTTGTCATCTTCAAATCCTAAGTTCTCCTTGTCCCAATTGTTAGCCAATGCTTTAAAGTAGTTCTTCTTAGCTGTATGAATAGAAGCGGATATTCGGTGCTTGTTAACAAGCTCATTTTTGAAAACTGGTGTTGCGCTATAAACTTCACTGCACACAAGAGATAAAAGTTTATTGAAATCTCTCTTGTCCGAAATTGTTTTGGGTAGACCTTTGAAATACCATTTCACTTCCTTGCTGCCAGTACAGATGCTCTCAGATATAAAATGATTCAACAATCGGATTTGTGACTCCACAATGTTTTCCAACTCCCTTTTTGCGACCTTATCATCCTTATTTTCCTCAATTACCTTTTGAATCTTTTCAATCTCAAAGAGCAAATTCTTAATTTCGTCGGAGTTTCTAAAATAACAGTATACAATAGCTTCCTTCTGATTTTCAGATGCTGTTTGAATTTCGCCGATTTTAATTTTGCTATTGAAAATCAGATTTACAAAACCATCAATTTCTCCTGAAGGTATTTTGGAAATCGGATATTCTGAAATTACAAATTCAAAGAAACGTGGTGTTCCTTTTTCGTAGGAATATAGCTTCGCAAATACAGGAGTAAATTGAAAATACTTATTCAGCAAAGTTGTTACGTCAACAACTTCTGAAATTTGATTCCCTGCCTCTATAAGCGCAGTTTGAATATCTAGGTCCGTACCTTCAAACAATATAAAACGCTGACTGTGGGAGCGGTA
>JBJXGU010000314.1:0-11679 GCA_046160245.1 Bacteroidia bacterium | reverse complement strand
CGACTTACGGGTCAGGACTTTGTTTTTTGACTCCCGACTTACGGGTCAGGACTTTGTTTTTTTACTCCCGACTTACGGGTCAGGATTTTGTTTTTTAATTCCCGACTTACGGGTCATGGATCTTGTTTTTTGACTCCCAACTTACGGGTCAGGATTTTGTTTTTTGACTCCCAACTTACGGGTCAGGATTTTGTTTTTTAATTCCCGACTTACGGGTCAGGACTTTGTTTTTTTAATTCCCGACTTACGGGTCAGGACTTTGTTTTTAAATTCCCGACTTACGGGTCAGGGTTAATATTTTTTCGTCTTACGGGACGATTAAGTTTCAGATTTAAAGAACGCTTTACTTTTTTGATAATTTCAATATCCGTGCCAAAGATTTTGATGGGGATTAAGTTTATATCTTTATTCAAATAACGAAGGTGAGAGAACGGTTAGTATGTCTATTCAAATTAAGTAGGTAACTGGAATGTAAGAATGTTGCTATGCCTTTTATTTTTAAGTGAATTACTTCGTTTATTGACTCTTCAACCTATAGGTCCTAATGTATCACGATGGGATTTGAAGTACGCTTAGGAGAATCGGTCCATATACTCACTTAAAGAACGAACACTACTATCAAATGAGAAATGATTAAACAATTGAAAGTATTTGTGGCGATCAACAGTATACTGATAAGCAAACTTTGCTAATTCTAATTTGCTCGATTCAAAACTTAATAAATTCATTAAGTCTATCACTTGCGAGGTGGTCATCATTTCATGGTCTCTAATGGCTTGTTTCGCGATAACCATCTTAGTGCTTTCGAAATTTTGATTGTCGATTGTATTTAATAACGCATTAAATTCAGCAGGCGACATGAGATGATTTTGAGACTGACATCCAACAGGAGTTGGATTGAAAGGAGCGTAAGGATTGCAAAATGGATCAATAGGTGCAGGCACAAAGTTCGGGATGACTTGGTTGATGCGAATGGTATTGTTTTTAGTTAACATGGCTCGAACCTCAGCGCCCGCAGGTACATCAATAAATCCATTGTAGAGTAATCTTTTAAAGCCTGGATTATAGTGATATGGATTTTGGATGGTCCAGATCTTTAATCGATACCTTCCGGCTTCTAAATTGTTAATCTTTTTAACGGGTCCCGGATTATCTACAATTTGATTGTCTAATTGAACTACGACGGGGGCATTGTCAAATTTCCTAATGTGGAGGTCTGACAAGCGGTGATCAGCATTTGCATTGAATGAGAAGATGCAAGCGATTACTAGAGTAGAGATCATGTTTTTCATTTTTTGTCCTCCTAATGTTTTAATTAATTTCAAAGCGAGTTTCAAGGCTTGTGCCAAAGGGCTCAAATAAATAAGAAATCCCCTATTATGGGGATAACACAACTATGGGAAGTTTTAATTACATGCGAAAAATCGAAATTCGCATTTAGGTGTTTTTTAGGAATCGAAAATACCTTTAGTCGTTCGTTTTTTTGCGACTAAAAAAGGATTCTGTAATCTGACTGTAAATAACCAAGGCAAAGGTCACTACCACTATCGCTATCGAAACGTTCATCATATCTTTCTCTCTTTGTTGGATGCAAAAATATACCAAAAAAGTCAGTACAATTTTAAAAAATAGTTAAATGAGTTAACAAGTAATTGTTGATTTTTTAAACGTTAAGCATACTCCAATTCTTTTTTCAGTTTTTTAATAGTCCCTTTTTTAATAGTCCCTTTTTTATGACCATTTACAGCCGTGCCATTTTCAAGAGCTAATTTTTTTAATTTGTTTTCTTTTCTTTTCTGACGCTCGCGTTCTAAAATAATTTCTCGAGTTCCATCTAAGTATCTCCAGTAATCATCGCCATAATGTACGAAAACTTCTTGGCCTGGCTGAATGGTGCGTGTAGCAATAATAAATACTTTCTGCACTCCGTCTCTGCGCTTAATTTCATATTGAGCGTTGTTCTTTAATCCTTCTACACGACCAACACCCCTTGCGTCATTCGCATAACGACCAAAGGCCCAAGGTGTAAAATAGGCATCCACACAACGATTTTTAGTCATAAAAAAAGCATAGCCTTCATGACCTTCCTTAGAACGCTTTTCACATTCCGCCCAAGTCACTATTTCACCTTCATATTCACATACAATATCCCCTCGTTTAAATTCAACGAGAGCAAAGAGGCCTTTGCCTGCATTAGGAAGTTGACTTGTATTAATTTTTACTACTCCATTGGAGTCGACTTGAGCACCTTTAGCCTTTTTAGAAATTTTCATAAGGCTGCAAAGATAGTATGTCTAAGTCATTAAAAGCAGAATTGAAGAAAATTCAATTTAGTATTTGTAACGATAAAAATGAGGGATGGATTAACCGAATGATTAATCAAAGATCGTTAATTGTAAGGGATTAAGAATTTGTATTCTTTGCTCTTACATCAAGATATTGTTGCCATACTACACATAATATGCCTAATACAATAATTAGAATGGATACAGTTTTCATTTTTTATATTTTTTGATATAACTCAAAGTTCGGCTGACAAAGTACTTTTAGCCCCTTATTTTTGGCAAATAGATCATGAAATGGGGCGAAAAACACCAGTTCATTGACTATTTTCGGGTTTTTAAAAGTCTAAATTTTGATGGAATGCACAAAAAGAGAATAAGAAAAAGATGTCTTTCAGATCATTTTAAGAGAAACTAAATGCTACGTTCGAATGCTTGAAAGGCAATTTTTATAATGTTGACTTTATATAGAAGGGAAAAATGCAATGTTTTAGTGCTCTGACGGAAGCCTGTTCCCAAATAGTCTATAACCTAGAAAACAACTCCAAAAAGCCATCTTTACGTTGTCGGGCTACCGTGATGGTTGATTTGTCGCTCATCACGAGGTACCCACCACCATCCTTTACAAATTTTTCAATGTGGTTCAGATTAACTAAATGAGATTGATGAACCCTATAAAATGGTTGAGCTTCTAGCGAGCTTTCAATTTGCTTCAATGTTTTAGTAATACAAATATTCTCTCCAGTCACTAAATGTACAAAGCTGTAGTTGCTGTCGCTTTCTACCCTTATAATTTGATCAACATTGATAAAGGAAATGCCATCTTGAGTAGGGAGCGCTATTTTCTTATTGGTTTTTAATTGATCCTTAAAGAGACTTAATAAAATTTCAATCTTTTCGTTGGAGTACTTTTTATCTTTGTTTTTTAATTTTTCAACTGCTTGAATCAAATCACCTTTGTCTATCGGTTTCAATAAATAGTCAATTGCATTTTCTTTGAAAGCCTGTACAGCGAATTGGTTGTATGCGGTAGTGAAGATTACTTCAAAATCAAAAGGCTTCAGGATATTTAGCATTTCAAAAGCGTTCATGCCGGGCATTTCAATATCTAAAAAGATAACATCAGGATGTAGTTCCCTTATTTTTTCGATGGCTTCCTCGGGTTGGTTGCATTCACATAAAATTGAAATAGTGGGACAATAGGTTTCAATTTGCCAGCTGAGTACTTCTGTACAACTGGTTTCATCATCAATAAGGATAGCTTTTAACATAATTTTTTAAGCGGCTTGAGTTGACAATTCAAATTCTACTCGTGTACCTGCAGCTTTCTGTTCAGAATCGTAAAGATCTACAATTTTAATATTGTTTTCCTTCTTGTTTATCGCATTGATACGATCAGCAGTAATTTGCATTCCAAAGGATTTGCCTTTTTCATGAAGTCCGGTGTTTTGTTCATTGGCGAATACTCTTCCTACTCCATTATCTTCAATAGCGACGGATAGAACATCAGAATTTTTTGCGGTAATGTCAATCGTAATTTGTCCTCTTCCTTTTTTCTTCATCAAACCATGCCAGATAGCATTTTCAACAAACGGTTGTAAAATGAGTGGGGGAATTTGAGATGCTGCTTTATTAATGGATTCATCAATGCGTACCACAAAGTCAAATTTGTCGTCAAAGCGAAGCAATTCAAGGTCTACATAAAGTTGAATGGCTTCTATTTCTTTTTCTAAAGGAATTACTTTTAATTTGGAGTTTTCAAGTATCGAACGAATAAGTTTTGAAAATTTTATTAGATATTCACTAGCGGTTTCTTTATTGTTTCGAATGATATATCGATTAATCGAATTAAGTGCATTAAAAATAAAGTGTGGATTCATTTGAGAGCGGAGTGCTTCCAACTTCATTTGGATGAGTTGATTCTGGAGCAGGTATTTTTCTTTGTCGTTTTTTCGATGGGTACTAATTCGATAAATATTGAATCCAAGAATGATGAATAAGAGTAAGATAACAAATCCGAAAAGCATTATATTTTTAGAAAATTTTTGTTGAACGATTTCTTTTTCAGCAAGTAGCTTTTCTTGTTCTGCAATTGTAATTTTACGATCCTTGGCTTCTGTTTCAAGCTCCTTCAGGGCTAATACTTCTTTTTGTTGACTTAATTTTAGCTCTTGAATTTGTTGATTTTGGTTGAGTAAATCGATTTCTTGCTGCTTTTGTTTTGCTAAAAGTAAATTTCCTTGAATTTCTGCTTTCTGTTTTTCTAATTGAAGTTTTTGAATTTGTTTGTCACTGTTTAGTTTGGCTATTTCAGTTTCCTTTTTTTTGGTTTCGTATTTTGAAAGCAATTCCCCAAGTGATTCGTTTTTTATGATTTCGTTGATACTATCTTTCACGACAAGAGAATTTTGATATTCTGAAATCGCTAGGTCGAGTTGTTTTAAGTTAACAAGTGCCTTTGCTTTTACTTCCATTGCTCCCGATAGAGCATCTTTATCGTTTTTGCTTTTTATTTCTGTTATGGCTTTTTCTGCATAGGTTAATGCCGACTCAAATTCCTTTTTGTTGATGAGGAACGTTGCATAATTTAAATAGATTCTACCTAAAAATTGATTATTATTTTCCTCCGCAAAATGGACACTTTTTTCGAAGTAATGTTGGGCAGTATCCAACTGACCTTTTAATGTAAAAAGCGAAGCTAAGTTGGAGTAAACGGATATGGCTTGAAAAAAATTCTTATGTTCCTTCATCACGGAGTCGGTTTTAAAGTATGCAGTAAATGCTCTGTCATAATCTTTATTCGTTTGATAGAAGTTGCCAAGAGTAGCATACAATTCCGGTAATAAGCTTTCATGTTGTTTTAAACTCAATGCTTCCGATTTATTGAAGTAAATCAATGCATTTTCATTATCTCCTATTCTGTGGTATCCATTGGCTAATCGGATATAAATGGAAGCCGTTGTACTCATATTATTTTTGTCTGCTATTTCAGCGGCTTGTAATGTATAGTCAATTGCGGTTTCAAATTTTAATTGATTTTCATATAGATTGGCTAATGCTAAATTGGTTCTGTAAGATTCGAACGGGATATTGCTAATTTTACATAAAGCCAATGATTTTTCTAATTGAACTTTTGATTCTTCAAATTGCTTGTTCCGCTCTAAATATTGTCCTTTTATTCTGTATGAGCGAATTTGAAATTGTAGATTATTTGCCTTTTGAGCGAATAGTAAACAACTATCAATATAACCAAAAATTATTTCTACCGGAACCGTAAAACTCCAAACGATAGTTTTTGAATAGTAGAGTTCGGCAAGAATATGAGGATTTTTACTTTTCGAAGCGAGATCTTCCATTGATTTTAAATAGACTTTTGCTTCAGGTTTACTATTCGTAACAAAATACAATATTTTTTTTCCGAGTTCAGCTATTTTTAAACTGTCATTGGTTTTTGAGGAAACAATATTTTGTAACGTATCATTCCAGTTCACAGTTTGTGAGAAAGAAATGGTTGGGGCTTGAGTAAAAAAGAAAAAAATTGCTAATTTTAGAATTCTGCTTTTACACATGATCGTAAGGAATTGATGATATCAAATATAAAAAAAAGGACAAGATAAAGCGCAATCCTATGGTTGATATTAATTGCACCTAATGAAGAAGGTCTATTTTTTGGAATAGACCTTCTTGGGTTTAAATTTCTAATGATTTACTATGAATTTTGTATTTGCATTCCCGCCTGGACTATTTATCAGAATAAAGTAAATGCCTTGTGGTAAGGATTGAATATTTATTGAGGCAATTTTAAATTCTCCGGTTTCTGATTGGTTAGAAGCAGTCAATGGGAGGACCCGACCCGAAATGTCAGTAACCTGAATAGTAGTTTCTGATAGAGGTTGATTACTTTGGAAATTAATATTTATCAGATTCGACGCAGGGTTTGGATAAATTCTATCGATTTTTATCTCTTGTTTTTGCCCGATATTCGTTTCCTTAGTGTCAAGGGGTGCTGTTGGAGCAGTTCTTAAATTGTAAGCAGCTTCATTGCATACATCAATAAATGCAGAGAATCCGCAACTTTGTGTAGCCGTAAAACCTGGTTTGAGTGTTACGCCGCCCGGTCCTGAAGTGAATGCAGCAGATTGATTCGCTAAAACAGTTGTGAAGCAACCGTTGCCAGAAGATATTGAATTTATACCCTTGTAAAAGGTCCCATTTACTAGATTACCGCAAGCGACAACTTTATTCCAATCGGGATCAGCCGTAGCAACACCTACTGCATACCATGCCTTGCCAACTTGTAGCATATTATTGGAACACCATCCATATAAATCTTCAGCGGCTCTCAATGATCCCTCTCTTGAATCAACATATCCGGAGGCAGTCGTTAAATAGAATTCCATGTTACGATAAGCAATGCTTCGTGCCGCACTTAGCCCAATTCCTGTAACATTATAGGCTTCTCCATTATCATTTATGCCTGAACCACCAACAGTAAGAAGATAGAACCAAAAATTTTGAACACCACTGTTTGTATGAACTCCTGCATTGTCGAATGGATCAGAAGTAGGTTGCCAAAAGCTTCCCATATACGTGTCAGGTTGGAAATTTGCATTTGGATTCATCATATTTCTTATTGGCGCTGCTCTATCCGCACCCATAAGCCAGTCGGGTAGTGCAGTTCCTTTTGCAAATGACTCAATACATTCACCGAATATATCCGCAAAAGATTCATCTAATGCACCCGGTTCAGCATTGTAGTTATTTCCAATACTCCATTGATGAACTCCGTGTGTGAATTCATGTCCAAGAATATCTAGCGTATTCCAGTCGTCGATAGCACTACTAGTAACACCAGCTCCAAAACTAAAATGATGCGTTACTGTGTTCCAACTAGCATTTTCAGCATTTGGTAGCCATAATCCACCTGTTATTTCACTGAAGGCATCTAATTGCCCATTGCTATTATCATAACTTAATCGCGTATGAGTATTTTTATAGTAGTCATAAGCTTTGTGAAGGCCATAGTATGTGGTTACGCCTGCACGTTGATTGTATCCATTAACTCCATCTGCATCTGTCCAAATAGCATCTACATCTCCGTAATTGTAAAGAATTATAGGATCACCTCTTAAAGATCGCATCGTTGCTTCACCCGGACAATGTGACTCTAGTAGCCAAGCATTATTTGGGAACCCATACCAACCTGCATTAAAGTTTTTTGAGCCATACCAAGTGGTGTTACCAGTATTGTTATTGCAGTTGGTGGTTAAAGGAAGTTGAATAATGATCTCTCCTGAAAAAGCATCGACGTAAACCTCTTTTGATTCATACATTGGAAATGCAATCATTCGAAGGGAATAAGCCAATGTTAAATTTTCATTGGTGAAAGGGCCATTCCAATCTTTTCTGCAAATGACAAGTTCTCCAGTTGGTTTTTGCAAATCTTTTGGATCCTTAATCATTTCGTTTAAGGAAGTACTTTCCGTTTCAATTTCCCAAATGAAGGATTCAGCATTGATGGAATTTTTAGCGGTTGTAAATGCTATTTCCGAGGATACTTTAGGGTCAACGTTAATTTTAAGTTGCTCTGCGATGTATCCATTCATGCTCTTTAAATAATTTCCATTATGATGAAGAATTGATTCAGCGCCAATAATTTTGAAACCTTTATGATATTGTTGATATCTAAAGTGTGTAAACCCTATTTCGTCCGTCTGCATTTCAATTTCTTGCATGTAGTCTAGTGCAGTTAATCCAAACATTTCCGGATGTTCTGAAAACAAGGCTTGAGGATTTAACGGATTGCTCTCTTTAAAGTCAATCCAACCATTTGTAGTAACAGGTTTTGCCATTTGCTCAAGGAATGTTTGTTTACTTGTTTGAGCCATGGAGATGTTTCCCATTGCCAAAAGGATAGTGATGCCTATCAACTTTCGGATTCGAGTTGTTATTTTCTTTTTCATTGTGTTAAATTTTTAGAGTGGTTATGAACACAATTACTTATTTCAATTTGGCTTCAAGTTCTTCAAGTCTTTTGTTGAGTTGGAGGATGTATAAATTTGCTTCTTCCAATTTTTTCACGAGTAGAGTTTGCATTTCACCCACTTCTATTCCGCCTTTTTCTTCCATTTCTTCTGCAGATGGAATACCTGGAAGATGGCTATTTTCACTGATGTAATTTTGTAGTTCTTTCAATGGCATCAACTGATAATCATTTGAGAAAACGTAGTCGGGCCAGTTGGAAGTGAGTAGTACTTTTAATTCTTCACAAATAATTTTTCCTGTCACGGATAGCTTATATCCTGTTGCAGCTTGTGTTCCTCCAATGCAAACTTTTGCTGATGGATTTTGATCTTGTATAACTACGGTTCCTGTATTAGAAGCAGATCGGAGGTACCAGTCTCCGGCAGTTCCAAAATGAATCCAACTGATATTTGGACCTTTACTTGTGTTTAGGAATTTTGTTGTTGCTATTGTGGTTCCTGTCTGTTGAACACTAAATTTACTATCAGCAATTGTAGTGGTTCCAATCCCTACTGCACCACCAGTATATGTATTTTGTAAAAAGTATCCGGCCCAGTTTGTAGTACCGCCCGATGCGGAACCATATATACCGTAATTTGTAGTTCCTGTGCCGTTTGAAATTCCTGAAACTCCGTACCCGATCGGCGCAGTTGATGTGGTAGTAGCTGTTCCATATACTCCGTAATTGGTGGCTCCCAAAGCTCCAGAACCGAAAAGGCCATAATTAGTACTGCCTGTACCGGCACCATTTCCATAAACTCCACATGCAGCACCGCCTCCTGAGTTTAGAGTAGTTGAATAAATGCCATAGGTAGGTGAGATGGAATTGTAAGAGTTGTTTGCGTTAACAGTTCGAACGTGTGATGAAGATTTGACATCGAACCTATAGATAGGTGTATTCAATCCTAACCCTAAACGACCCGATGGATCAATAACCATCCTTTGAGTATTGTTGGTTCTGAATAAAAGGGATTGCGAATCTGTGGTTCCTAAGAAATTGGCGCTAGTTGTCCCTGCATTTCCTGAAAGTCCCCATTGTGCGTTGGCATACTGTGATGTTATGATCAATGTGATCATGATCGTCAATTGAAATTTGTTTTTCATATTATTCGTTTTTTAGATTACCTCAAATGAATGAATAATGTCAATTAGCAGGATGTCATTTTGTGTATTAAGCCCAATTATTGAGTAATTGGTACGATTTACCTTGAATTTGGAAAGGATGAATCTATGAAAAAAGCCTTTTTCTACTTAAAGGATTCCTTAATTGTGAAAACGAGAAGTTGGGGAGCGTGTAATTTTTGAATTTAACTCAAAGGCTGAGCTTCTTTTTCCATCATTCGATCCAGTAATCGGATGGCTTCTTTTACACTTCCAATATTTACAAGCGTCAAACTTAATTTTCCTTTGTCTTCTTTCATTTTACATGCACGAGGATGTAATTGAACGAATTTTAAAATGGAAGAAAATAATGGGCTTTGGAAGTAAGCCGATTTTTGATTGGAAATAAAATAGGCTTTTAATGTTCGGTTCTTTAATAGAATTTTTTCAAATCCTAATTTTTTTGCTTGCCAACGTAAACGGATAGTATCCATCAATACAAATACTTGTTGGGGTACGGGTCCAAATCGATCTTTTAATTGTTCTGCAAATTGAATTAATTTTTCTTCGGTTTCAATTTCATCTAATTCTTTATATAGATGTAGTCGTTCGGCAATATTTTGAATGTACTCTTCGGGAATGCGCATTTCCATATCCGAATCAATCTGACAGTCTCTTACAAAAGTTTGATTTTCTTCGTGAGGAAATAAATCCTTAAAGTCGGATTCTTTTAATTCTTGAATGGCCTCATCTAGTATTTTATGGTACATCTCAAATCCAATGTCGGAAATGAATCCGCTTTGTTCGCCACCCAACATATTACCGGCTCCACGAATATCTAAATCTTTCATAGCCACATTGAATCCGCTACCTAAATCTGCATGTTCTTCAATTGCTTTAAGACGCTGTCTCGCTTCCGAAGTGAGCACGGTTAATGGTGGTGCAAGTAAGTAACAAAATGCTTTTTTATTTGATCTTCCTACACGCCCACGCATTTGATGTAAATCACTTAATCCAAAGTAATGGGCATTGTTGATGATGATGGTGTTGGCATTGCTGATGTCTAACCCCGATTCAATTATGGTAGTTGCGATGAGTACATCGGAATCTCCTTCAATAAAATTAACTAGTACTTCTTCCAGTTTACTTCCATCCATCTGACCATGACCTACACTCGTTCTAATATCCGGACACAATCTACGAATCATGGTTTCAATATCATGAATGTCTTGAACACGATTATGGACAAAGAACACTTGCCCTCCTCTCGAAATTTCTAAGTTGATGGCTTCCTTGATAAGATGTTCATTAAAAACGTGGACTTCTGTAGTAACAGGATGTCGATTGGGTGGGGGAGTATTGATAATACTTAAATCACGAGCACCCATCAATGAAAACTGAAGTGTTCTGGGTATAGGTGTCGCCGTTAGTGTGAGCGTATCTACATTGATACGGATGGATTTTAATTTTTCTTTAGCCGCAACTCCAAACTTTTGTTCTTCATCAATGATCATCAATCCAAGGTCTTTGAAGATTACATCTTTACTAAGTATGCGATGAGTTCCAATGATAATATCAATTTTACCTTCCGCTAATCTTTTCAATGTATTCGTTTGTTGCATGGTACTCTTAAAGCGATTTAAGTAATCGATAGTACATGGAAATTCTTTCAGTCTTTCGGAAAAAGTTCTATAATGCTGTAGCGCTAAAATCGTAGTGGGAACTAAGATGGCTACTTGTTTTCCATCACAAATGGCTTTGAATGCGGCGCGAATAGCAATTTCTGTTTTTCCAAAGCCTACGTCTCCACAAATTAATCGATCCATTGGAAAATCTTTTTCCATGTCGCGTTTAACATCATTGGTCGATTTACTTTGATCAGGAGTATCTTCATACATGAATGAAACTTCTAATTCAGTTTGTAAATAGGAATCTTTTGCAAAGGCAAATCCTTTTTGTGCTTTTCGTTTGGCGTAAAGAGCAATGAGCTCTTTAGCGATATCTTTTACTTTTTTCTTGGTTTTTTGTTTTAATGTCGACCAAGCGGTACTTCCTAGTTTATTAAGCGAAGGTGCTTCTCCGTCTTTGCTAGAATACCTTGCGATACGGTGTAAAGAATGTATGCTGATATATAGAATATCGTTATCTCTATAAACTAATCTTATTGCTTCCTGTTGTTTTCCGTTGGCGTCGATGGTTTCGAGTCCCGCAAATCGACCCACGCCATGATCGATGTGCGTAATAAAGTCGCCAGGTTTGAGACTGTATAATT
>JBJXGU010000313.1:0-7923 GCA_046160245.1 Bacteroidia bacterium | reverse complement strand
GTATATTCATTGGACTATTTTAATTAGCGTCGGTATTAGAGGAAAAATATATGCCAGCATCGGTTTTTCAGTTTAAGAAGTTTACGATTCAACAAGAACGTTGCGCTATGAAAGTAGGCACCGATGGTGTTTTATTGGGTGCATGGGTAACCGCTCCTAAAGAAGGAAAGATTTTAGATATTGGAACTGGCACCGGACTAATTGCACTGATGATCGCACAAAAAACCGAAGCATTCATTGATGCTATTGATATTGATGCATCCGCTTTTGAACAAGCCACAGAAAACGTTAAAGCCTCTCCCTGGAAAGAGCATATAAAAGTGATGCATTCCTCATTGAATGATTTTAAACCGGGCTATCGTTATGATCTAATCGTAAGTAATCCACCTTATTTTATGGATAGTTTCGCTGCGAGCGATGAAGCTAGAAATTTAGCAAGGTCTGCTAATGCTTCTTTAACCTACGAAGATTTGCTTTTTGGTGTGGGTCGATTGTTATCGAATACAGGAAAGTTCTCCGCAATTTTACCTTTTAAAGAAGGACAATTTTTTCGTGAATTAGCTGAGCAAAGCGGACTTATCTGCGTTAAATTGTCGAAAATTAAAACAGGAAGAGAGAAGCCTTTTAAAAGAGTATTGATGGAATTCTCAAGAAGAGAAGAAAATATCCAAGAGGAAGAATTGGTCATCCATTTCGATAATCGAGAGTTTACAGAAGAATATAAAAAGTTGACGAGCGATTATTATTTAGCGTTCTAATTATGATTTATGTTGTTCAAGAAAACGAATGCCCATTTTTTCTAATTCTCTTAATATCGGTGTGATTATTTCTTCGTGCACCGGAATATGAACTCCTGTCATTTTAATATTTCCTGCTAATAATTGTAAAGCAGCAATGGCTAAGGGAAGACCCACCGTTTTTGCCATGGCCGTTTGATGAATGTCATCGCCTTTTACTTGTAAGGAAGAAGTTAATTGCTTTTTATTTCCATCTAACTCATATTCGAACTCATGCAACATCACAATCATATCTTTGTCATTCGGCTTCAACACCCATTTGCTTTCTAAAAGATGCTGTAGGATTTGTGCCGGACTCGCATTTTTTATTCCGATGATTTTATCTTCTAAAATGCCTGTAGAAATAATTCGTTGCATAGCTGGACCATCAAAATCAACTTCACAATACTTGGCAATTTTTTCTTCAACCGTGTCACCACGTTGTGAAGGAGGAATAAATGCATTCACTAAATCACGATACGTCATGTTTTCGCTGTTCTCAATTTGAAAACTATCGTCCGTCAATCCTAAAGCAATAAAAACTTGCCATGCACTGCAAAAGCCTTCATGACGTAGTGTTCCTCTAATAAGTGTTGGAATATTTTCAATTCCATAATGATGTCGATAGGCTAACGAATCACGATTAGCATAACCATCATAACTAGTCGTCGCATCTAATTTTATACGTACCGCCTCCTTGAAAAGACGATGGTAAGGGATGTAATGATACAGCCCATCTTTAATGTATTTCGCAGTTCCTTGTCCGGCTAAAATTACATTCCTGGGATTCCAAGTAAATTTATATCCCCATAAATTATCAATTGATTCCGGAGCTATTAGGCCACCAGTATAAGATTTAAAAGAAATTAATTTAGCTCCTTGTTTCTTCAATCTTAAAATGATTTCCATCGCCGACATATGATCCAATCCCGGATCTAATCCGCATTCATTTAAAAATAAGATCCCTTTTTCTTTAGCAGCATTATCCAATGCTAAAATTTCTTTCGATACATAGCTTGCGGTCACCAAATTCTTACAGTGTACCATACAATCTTGAGCTACCAAATAATGTAATGAAGGAGGAAGCAATGAAATAACTAAATCTGCGTTTTGAATAGCATCACCTCTCTGAATTGCATCTTCAACATTAAACAAAAATGCCGATCCGTTTTTATGACCTTTCAGTTTTTGTGACGCTAATTGCACATCAATATCCCCTATTCTTAATGAAAAGCCTTGAGAATCTGTGTGATCTAATAAATATTGTATCAAAGCACCTGAAGATCTGCCAGCGCCTAATAGTAAGATCTGTTTCATAATTTTAGAAATGCAAAGGTATAAATTTGGGAGGTAACCCAATCTTGTCTTAACTTAGCCAACTCAATTATATAAAATTAATTAATCATGAAAAAAATCATTCTTTTATTCTCCTTGACATTAATGATGGCAACTGTAAGCGCCCAGATTTCAAATGTGATTTTATTTACAGAAAATGGCGAACGTTTTACGGCTATCATAAATGGTGTGCGTCAAAATAATGAACCCGAAACGAACATTAAAATTACGGGTCTAAATGCTGAGTTTTACAAGCTAAAAGTCATTTTTGAAAGCAGTGCATTAGGTGAAAAGAATTTTAATCTGGCTATTGAATTAGGTAAGGAAAGTACTTATGTTATTAAGAAGAATAACAAGGGAGAATTTGTTTTGCGGTTTATGAGTTCGGTAATGATGGCTCAAGCTCCTCGAAATACACCTGAACAAGCGGTTGTGGTTTATAATGTTAATCCGGTAGCGACTCCGGTTCAATCTTCACAATCAACTTCAACAACAACTACTACCACAACGAACGGAAATAATACAGATCCCGGAAGTGTGAATATGAATATGGGAGTGAATGTAGATGGAATGGGCGGAAGCATTAGTATTAATGTTTCTGGAATGGATGATGGTTTTGGAAACTCTAATTCTACAACACATTCTCAAACCACTACCACAACTACGACTACCGTTTCTGGAGCTCATACTCCAGTTCCTGCACCTCCTCCAACGCATGTAGTTTATTTGCCTGGATATTCTGGTAAGGTGGGATGCCCCGTTCCTATGTCGAATGAAGATTTTAGTGATTTGAATGCTACGATTTCTTCAAAAACATTTGAAGAAACAAAGTTTACAATTGCAAAGCAAGTATTGAACGATCGATGTTTATTCGTCTCTCAGGTAAAACAAATTATCATGCAATTTACATTCGAGCAGACGCGTCTCGATTTTGCAAAATATGCGTATGATCGTACCTATGATGTTGGCAATTATTTCAAAGTAAATGATACGTTCACATTTGAAAGTTCAACGGAAGAACTGAATGAATACATTGATTCGAGAAGATAAGTTTTTTCATGAATCATAAATATTTAGGTGCTGGAGCTCTATTCGCAGCTTTTTCGGTTGTGTTTGGTGCCTTCGGTGCTCATCAATTAAAAGATATTGTTGGTGCTAACCATTTGTTGACGTGGGAAACCGCATGTCGCTATGAAATGGTGCACGCATTGGCGCTGCTCTTCATCTCACAAATTGGTGTTGTTAATAAGCATGTAAAGTGGGCCGGCATTTATTTTATAATCGGAATCTTTTTATTCTCGGGTTCTCTCTATTTGATTGCTTTAAAAGATGTTTTTTCAATGAATTTGAAATTCATCGGTCCATTAACTCCAATAGGAGGAGTATTCTTTATCGTTGGCTGGATAAAAATCTTTTTGTTTTCTATTTCAAATATGGAAAAGAAATAAGCTGCGTTATTCATTAAAAATGATAATTTTGAAAATGCGAACTACTTATATAATTGCATTTGCTGCGCTTACTATATCCTTAAGCGCTTGTAAATCAAGTAAAGATTCTGGTGAAAATGCAGAAAAAACGGAAACTCAGGTTACTGATCCAACTCCTTCAAATCCATCTAGACCACTAGTTTCTATGGAAGTTTGGACACGTGAACAAGCTAAATTGGGCCCTGATACCTTTCGTTTAGTCGTAAGTTTTATCAGTTTTGGAGCAGGAACTGATCCAGATGCAAGAGCCCTTTTAGAGGCTTATGTGTATGATTATAAGCTTAAAAACGATAAAGTGGTTTCTTATTTCATGATTCCTTGGGGTCGTGAAGGAGAAGTGGATTGTTGTTTTCCTTTAGAAGAGCTAAATGCCTCAGAACAAAAGAATTTCATCGTAGGATTGAATAAAGTGATCCAAGGGAAGGAACTGATCCAGATCAATGAAAATATGAAAAGTCGGTTTAAATAGTGATATAACTAAGTCGATTTGACTTGCTATACCACTAGAATTTACCGTAAATTTGTGCGATCGAAATAAATATGAACGAATACGGATTGAAGAACCCCAAAGCATCTGTAGCAGATCTGGGACTTAAGAACGTTGCGACGGCTTATTGGAATTTATCACCCGCCGAATTGGTGGAAGATACCATCCTTCAAGGAATGGGAGAACTTACCGACACTGGCGCATTAGCCATTGATACCGGTGAATTTACGGGCCGCTCACCTAAGGATAAGTTTACTGTATTGGATGCAGAAACAGAAAATACGGTGATGTGGGGTGATATTAATATCAAGTTTGATCCCGCAAAGTTTGATCAAATTTTTACACGCATGCAAGCGTATTTAACGAATCGTGAAGTGTATGTGCGCGACGCTTATGCATGTGCCGATCAACGTTATCGTTTGAATGTTCGCGTAGTGACTGAGTATCCTTGGCAAAATTTATTTGCGAATAATTTATTCTTGCGTCCAACGAACGAAGAAATTGAAACGATCCAACCTGATTGGGTGATCGTGAACGCTCCTGGATTTATGGCGGATCCTGCCATTGATGGAACACGTCAGCATAATTTTGCGATGATCAATTTCACGAAGAAGATGATTCTAATTGGTGGAACAGGTTATACCGGCGAAATCAAAAAAGGAATTTTCACGGTGTTGAATTATGTGCTTCCGCAACATAAAGGCGTATTAAGTATGCATTGCTCTGCAAACATTGGCGAGAAAGGTGATACTGCATTGTTCTTCGGATTATCAGGAACAGGAAAAACTACACTAAGTGCAGATCCTAATCGTGGATTGATTGGCGATGACGAACATGGATGGAGCGACGATTCAGTTTTTAATTTTGAAGGTGGATGTTATGCAAAGTGCGTAAATCTTTCTGCAGAGAAAGAACCGCAAATTTTCAAGGCCATTCGTTTCGGTTCCTTATTGGAGAATATCGAATTTATTCCGGGCACCACCAAGCCCGATTATGATAACGTTAGCAAGACAGAAAATACTCGAGTAGCATACCCAATCGATTTTATTGATAATGCCGTAGAACCTTCTGTAGCAACTCCGCCTAAAAATATTTTCTTTTTAACATGCGATGCCTTTGGTGTATTACCTCCAATCAGTCGTTTGTCGAATGAGCAAGCAATGTATCATTTCATCTCGGGTTATACTGCGAAAGTAGCAGGAACTGAAATGGGAATTACAGAACCTACTACTACTTTCTCTGCATGTTTTGGAAAAGCATTCTTACCCCTGCATCCTGCGAAGTACGCTGAATTATTAGGTAAAAAATTAAAAGATAATCCAGACATTAAAGTTTGGTTAGTGAATACAGGATGGAGTGGTGGATCATTTGGTGTGGGTTCTAGAATGAAATTGAGTTATACACGTTCCATGATTTCTGCTGCGTTAAATGGTGAATTCGATAAAGTAAAATTTGAAGAGATGCCGATCTTCCGTCTGCAAATTCCAACTACTTGTACCAATGTTCCGGACGATATTTTGAATCCACGTAAAACATGGAAAGATACCGCGGCCTTTGATCAAACGGCAAGTGATCTAGCCACCAAGTTTGTTAAAAATTTCACTCAATACGCCGAAGGTTGCAGCTCCGAAATCCTTTCCGCCGCCCCCTCTGTGCATGAAGTAGCATAAGTATTCTATTCCTGTTTCAGGAATATGTAAATATTCGCATGTGCCCTCTAGATTATATTCCATAAAAGATTCATTTCTTTTAATTGGAGATAAGCTAAAGGGCACTTTCATTTTAATTGCAGTTCTGAGCTACATATTTATTTAGTTCTTTTCAATAATTCACCAATTCACCAATACACCAATTTGCCAATTCCCTACTTTCGCACTATGCACCTCTTCTTCGCTCCCGACTTATCCGCTTCGGAATTTTACCTGCCCGATGAAGAAACTCACCACTTCATTCACGTACTTCGATTTTCTCAAGGAAAACAAATAGAAGTGACTGATGGAAACGGAACCCGCGCTTTGTGTGAAGCCATACAAGTATCAAAAAAACAAGTTTTATTGAATGTGCTGGAGAAAGAAATCTTTCCTGTGCCTACTCGTAAATTGCACATAGCTATTGCTCCCACAAAAAACATCGATCGCTTCGAATGGTTTGTGGAGAAAGCTACGGAGTTGGGTATAGCCGAAATCACTCCCATCATTTGCCGGCATTCTGAACGCAAAACGCTAAAGCTCGAACGTATTCAAAAATTGGTGGTCTCCGCCGCTCGCCAATCTCAACATTATTATTTTCCAATAGTGAACGAAGAATGTTCTTTTGAAAAGTTGTTGGAATCGCAAAAAGGAAAAAGCGGGGCTAATTTTATCGCCCATTGTGTAGAATCCCAAAAGCAAGAGGCGAGGGATTTGTCTTCTATTCTGAGTGCGTTAGTGCTCATCGGTCCGGAAGGTGATTTCTCCCCTGAAGAGATTGAAAAGGCCCTCAGTATGGGCTATAAGGCGTTGTCGTTGGGAAATTCACGTCTGCGTACTGAGACAGCTGGATTGAAAGCCGTAGCAGCCTTTAATCTTTAATCTTTAGACTTTCCTCATCAATAGATAGGTTACATTTCTTAGTTTTGTAAGATGATGAAGAAAGTATTGGTCTTGCTCGCGGTGGTTTTTTTCTCTTCTTTTACTCCTGCTGGCCCTAGCATGAAAATCGCATTGCTGAAATATAGTGGCGGTGGCGATTGGTATGCCAACCTCGATACATCACTCAAAAACCTAGTCGATTTTTGTAATCGTAATTTAGGAACAACTATCAACGAAGAGCAAGGAATCGTGGAAGTAGGAAGTCCCGAATTGTTTAATTATCCTTTTGTTCACATGACTGGACATGGAAACGTAGTCTTCAATACACAGGAAACACAAAATTTGAGAAATTATTTAATGGCTGGTGGATTTTTACACATCTCCGATAATTATGGAATGGATAAATTCATCCGTCCTCAAATGAAAAAAGTTTTTCCAGAATTGGATTTTGTTGAAGTTCCTTTTAACCATCCTATCTATCATCAAAAATTTGATTTCCCCAATGGACTTCCTAAAGTACATGAGCACGATGGAACAGCTCCTCAAGGATTTGGTTTGTTTTATGATGGACGCTTAGTTTGCTTTTATGATTATGAATGTGATTTAGGCGACGGTTGGGAAGATCCCGAAGTGCATAAAGATTCTCCCGATGCTCGACAAAAAGCACTACGTATGGGAGCGAATATGATACAATATGTCTTTAATAATTAGTGAGGAAAGATTTAATTGATCTCTGTTAAAAAAATAGCACCCTATTTATTTTTACTGCTTTTTCTGCAGGTGCTAATTCCTGCGTCTTTGTGGCACTCTCTCTGTGAGCATGATGATTCAGAGGATTGTCACGTCAATTCCAAAGAAACTAGTATTGCTGAACAACATCAACATTGCTTAGTACTTGAATTATCTTTACCCGCCATTTTTCATCAAGAGAATAGATGCGATTTAAATCCTGTTGCATTTAACTATTCTCAATTTGTTTTTTTTAAAGTAAATAGTATCCAACATCCATTTTTTGAAAGTGAAGGACGCGGTCCTCCCGATTTGGTTTAATTTGTTTTTTTTTATGCTGATGGTTTCGGCATAAAGCTCACTTGTTTCTTATTTTTTTCTAATTGAAAAAGTATGCATAAAATTATATGCTTGCTCTTATTATTCATTACGATGAATAGTAAAGGACAAACAAATTGTATTTACATGATCTCTGGTCGAGTGATTGATGATCGGACGAAAGAAACTTTGCCTTTTGCCAGAGTGGAATTGATGCCATT
>JBJXGU010000312.1:0-4145 GCA_046160245.1 Bacteroidia bacterium | reverse complement strand
TCGAAAAAGCAATTCCATGTAAGCGGATAGGCATCGCCGTTATAGGATTGGAAGTGCCGCATGCGCATATTCATCTTGTGCCGCTGAATAGAGTAGGGGATATTAATTTTACTCAGCCTAAAATGACGGTTTCGAAGGAGCAATTAGAAGCTACAGCTAAGAAAATTATTGCTGCATTATAAAATGTAGTTCAAATAAACATTGTTCATTTAAACCTGCCTGCCGGCAGGCAGGCGCAACGGTCGCACCCATCGACTTCGCTCAGGGTACAGCAGTTAAGCAACGGTTGCAGCGGTTAATTTATTAACTTTTAAATCTTTCATTTGCCAATTTGCCAACTTGCCAACCTGCAATTCACTTTGTCCGTTCGGGATTGTCACTCACAAACGCGTTCCATCCTGAATAATTTGCTTTTCCTTTTTTGATAGGACTTGAATTTTTAATGGATGAATCACTTGCTATGATCTTTTTTCCAGTTTGAAAATGATGGCATAATGCAACACCTAGTGCATCGGTCGCATCCAATAATTGGGGTTGCTCTTCAAATTTTAAAAGTCGTTGTAGCATGATGGATACTTGTTCCTTCGACGAACTTCCTTTTCCGGTGATGGATTGTTTGATGAGTCGAGGAGAATAACCGAAAACCGGAAGTTTTCTAGAGAGCGCCGCTGCGATGGCCATGCCTTGCGCCCTTCCTAACTTAAGCATCGATTGAACATTTTTTCCAAAGAAAGGTTCTTCAATCGCAAATTCATCGGGATGATGGGTGTCGATGAGTTGAGATACGGTCTCAAAAATTTCTTTGAGTCGAATAAAATGATCGTCTTTTTTGTTGAGATGTAAAACACCCGCCGAAATTAATTTGAGTTGATTTCCCTTAATTGAAATGATTCCATATCCCATCGCTACCGTGCCCGGATCAATGCCTAAAATTATGGTCTCTTTTACAGCTTTCAATTTACAAAGATGTCAATTTTTTATGTAGCTCCCAGCAAACGATTCCTGCACAAACGGATACATTTAAACTGTGTTTGGTTCCATCTTGATGAATTTCAATACATCCATCACATAAATCAATCACATCTTGAGCCACACCATCCATTTCATGCCCAAAAATGACTGCCGTGCGATCACTGGGAATAAATTCTATCAAATCAATGCTGTTGCTGGCCTGCTCAATGGCATACACTTTTACTTTTTCACTTTTGAGATGCTTCACTGCTTCTTTTGTATCTTCAAAATATTCCCATTGCACCGACTCCGTAGCTCCAATCGCAGTCTTCAACACCTCTTTGTGTGGAGGTTGAGCAGTGATTCCACAGAGTATGATTTTCTCTACTCTGAAGGCATCCGAACTCCTAAAAACAGAGCCAACATTTAAGGCGCTGCGTACATTATCCAATACGATGATAATTGGTAATTTCTTTATCTGTTGATAAGCAATGAGGTCGGGTCGACCTAGTTCTTCGTTCTTTAGCTTTTGCACGCGAATGGATATCTTAGCACAAAGTTAAACATCGAAGTGAAAGAAGATACTCCCTTAATGAAACAGTACAATGAGATCAAGGCTAAATACCCTGATGCCCTCTTGCTTTTTCGTGTTGGTGATTTTTACGAAACCTTTGGTCAAGATGCGATTCGCGCCTCTAAAGCTTTAGGAATTGTACTTACAAAAAGAAGCAACGGTGCGGCCGCCGATATGGAGCTCGCCGGATTTCCTCATCATTCTCTGGAAACTTATTTGCCCAAATTAGTACGCGCGGGAATGCGTGTTGCTATTTGTGATCAATTAGAAGATCCAAAAACCACCAAGAAAATTGTGAAGCGTGGCGTAACTGAATTGGTAACTCCAGGTGTAACATTCAGCGATAAAATTTTAGAACATAAATCAAATAATTTTTTAGCAGCGTATTATTCTTCTAAATCAGATGGGCTACTCGGTCTTGCTTTTATTGATGCAAGTACCGGTGAGTTTTTTCTAGCCGAAGGTCGATTGGATTATATCGATAAACTGTTGCAAACATTTCAACCTAGTGAAGTATTAATCTCCCGACAAGAAAAAGAATCTTTCGAGAAAAAATACGGAAATCGTTTTTATACTTTTACTTTAGATGATTGGGCGTTTCAAACATTGTTTGCAAAGGAAACATTAGCAAAGCATTTTCAAACTACTTCGCTAAAAGGTTTTGGTGTTGATGAAATGCAAAACGGAATTATTGCTGCCGGTGCTGCATTGTATTATTTGCAACAAACCCGTCAAGAAGCATTAGTACATATCGCTGCCATTTCCAGATTGGAAGAGGATCGCTACGTATGGCTCGATCGATTCACCATTCGGAATTTGGAGTTAGTAAATTCTCCTCATGAAAATGCGCGCACTTTGTTGGATGTACTCGATCAAACGGTATCGCCTATGGGTGGGCGAATGATGCGAAGATGGTTACTGCTTCCTTTGAAAGAACTCGTCGCTATTAACGAGCGTCATGATAACGTTGAGGAGTTAACGAAGAACGCCGATTTGTTAGAAGGGATTCAATCTTTATTAAAAAGTATTGGTGATCTCGAACGCTTAGCTTCTCGCATCGCAATTCGTAAATTGGGTCCGCGTGAGGCGTTGCAATTGAAAAAATCTTTACTGCACATCGAACCTATCAAGGAGCAATTGAAAGGTGCCAAACAAAAAGGATTTTTGGCCATCTCCGATCGACTCCAGCCTTGTCATGAATTAATTACACATCTGGAAAAAGCTTTGTCAGAAGAAGCTCCTGCAGTACTCACCAAAGGCGGAACTTTTAAAACTGGTTTTCATGCAGAACTTGATGAACTAAAACAATTAGCGTTTGAAGGAAAAGATTATTTGCTCGGAATTCAAAGAAGAGAGATTGAGAAAACGGGAATCACGAATTTAAAAATTGCTTTCAATAATGTTTTTGGATATTATATTGAAGTAAGTAATTCGCATAAAAGTAAAGTTCCCACCGAATGGACGCGCAAGCAAACCTTAACGAATGCCGAGCGATACATCACCGAAGAATTAAAAATTTACGAAGAGAAAATTTTAGGGGCGGAAGGAAAAATGCAAACCATTGAAGAGAAATTGTATGCAGAGTTGCTAGAATTTCTTCTCGATTATATTCCCGCTTTACAACAAAATGCAGGTGAGTTAGCACGCCTCGATTGTTTATGTAGTTATGCAACGGTGGCGAATAAAAATGGCTATGTGAAGCCATCTATGAACGAATCGTTGAGTTTGAAAATTGAAGGCGGTCGACATCCTGTTTTAGAACAACAATTACCTTTAGGAGAAAAATACATTCCCAACGATGTTTTTCTCGACAATGAAAAGCAACAGATCATAATGATCACAGGTCCGAACATGTCGGGAAAATCCGCTGTGTTGCGTCAAACGGCATTAATTGTGATGATGGCGCAGTCGGGTTGTTTTGTTCCAGCATCAAAAGCGGAAATTGGTATAGTCGATAAAATTTTTACGCGCGTAGGTGCTTCCGATAATTTATCGCAAGGCGAATCTACCTTCATGGTCGAGATGAATGAAACGTCGAGCATCTTACATAATATTTCAAATCGCAGTTTGGTCTTGTTGGATGAGATTGGAAGAGGAACAAGCACTTATGATGGTATTTCCATAGCCTGGGCCATTGCAGAATTCTTGCATGAGCATCCTCAGTCAAGAGCCAAAACATTATTCGCCACCCATTACCATGAGTTGAATGAGATGGCAGAAGAATTTCCGCGCATCAAAAATTATAATGTAGCCATTCGTGAAAGCGGAAATCAAATATTGTTTTTAAGAAAGTTGGTACCTGGCGGAAGTGAGCATAGTTTTGGAATCCATGTTGCTAAAATGGCTGGGATGCCAGGTCAAGTGCTCAAGCGGGCCCAGCAAATGCTCGAAACCTTAGAAACCACGCACAGTCATAGCGAATTAATAAAAGTAGCGGCTCATGAGCAACAAAAGGACGAATTGCAATTGAGCTTCTTCCAGCTCGATGATCCCGTTTTGGAGCAAATAAGAGACGAAATCCTCAAAACCGACATCAATACGCTCACTCCGGTTGAAGCATTAATGAAGCTAAGTGAAATTAAAAAGCTGATTTCGAGAGAGAAAGTGAAATTAAATGCCT
>JBJXGU010000311.1:0-4417 GCA_046160245.1 Bacteroidia bacterium | reverse complement strand
TATATCGAAACGTATTTAGCATCGGAAGGATTTATCGCTTTTCAACACGAACAAAATAATCGTTCGATGCGCATGGTGGTGAATAATGGATTATTTTACGAATTCGTGCCCTTTACTTCCGAAAATTTTAATGGAGATGGTGAATTGGTGCGTAAGCCAAAAACATTGTTGATTGATGAAGTGGAAGTTGGTGAAGAGTATGCATTGCTTATTTCCACTGTGGCTGGTGCATGGCGATATATGATTGGCGATGTGATTAAATTCACCGATGTAGAAAAAGCAGAAATCGTTATTACTGGTCGAACCAAACATTTTTTAAGTTTATGTGGAGAGCACTTGAGTGTCGACAATATGAACAAAGCCATTGAAATGGTTTCTGATGAGTTTAACATTAGCATCAATGAATTTTCTGTTTCAGGTGTGAAGCACGGAACTATGTTCGCCCACAAATGGTATATCGGGACCGATGATAAAGTTGATCCCGCAGCCTTGAAGCTGAGTTTAGATGAGAAACTGAAAATATTGAATGATGATTATCGCGTCGAGCGAACATCGGCCTTAAAGGAAATTTTTGTTGAAGTACTACCGCTTAAAATCTTTATGAATTGGATGGAGAAGAACGGCAAGATGGGCTCTCAAAATAAATTTCCACGTGTCATGAAAAACTCGCAGTTCGAAGAGTGGGAAAAGTTTGTTAACACCGAATTAGTTTAAGTTCAACTCATGTTCGTATCCGGATTTACATTTGTTCGTAATGCCGTAAAGTTTGATTATCCGGTAAAGGAGAGCATTCTTTCGCTATTACCGCTGGTAGATGAGTTAGTTATTTGCCTAGGCATTTCCGACGATGCAACTACCGATTTAATTCAATCCATCAACTCTCCTAAAATAAAAATTGTTTCTTCTGTATGGGACGATTCACTACGTGAAGGTGGGCGTGTTTTAGCGGTTGAGACGGACAAAGCGCTTCGTGCTGTTTCGCCGCAAGCCGATTGGTGCATCTATTTGCAGGCAGATGAGGTGATACATGAAAATGATTATTCCGTCATTCGATCTTCAATGGAACAGTATAAAAGTGATGCGAAGGTTGAGGGGCTTCTGTTTAATTACATTCATTTTTACGGGAGCTATCACTATGTAGGTAATTCACGAAAATGGTATCGTCATGAAGTACGAATTGTTCGTAATGATCCTAAAATTCATTCCTATAAAGATGCTCAAGGATTTAGAAAAGACGACCGACCTTTAAAAGTAAAAAAGATAAAAGCTCGAATTTTTCACTATGGTTGGGTAAAAAATCCGGCGCATCAAACAGAAAAGCAAAAAAGTTTTCATCGACTTTGGCATACAGATGAAAAGGTAAACGCAAAAGTAAAAGACCAGCTTTTTGATTATTCAGAAATTGATTCTTTGGATGAATTTACCTCGAGTCATCCTGCTACCATGTATGATCGTATAAAAAACATGGACTGGGTATTTTATTACGACACCCGACAAAATAATTTAAGTTTAAAAAATAAAGTTTTGCACTTTGTAGAAAAGCAAACGGGCAAAAGATTGTTTGAGTATCGGAATTATCGGGTGATTTGATAATTTCATCATTACAAATTAATTTAAAATTTTTGTGATAATACTATAAATAAAATATAAATGAGATTTACACTATGTAGCTTTATTTGTGTTTTTGGTTTTCTCATAAACAATTTAGCAGCTTATGGGCAAGATGATTTGATTAGAACAACTTTCTGGCAAATAACAAAACCAGGATCAAAAGACACATCATACTTACTCGGTACAAATTCTCTTTGTATGGATACTTATGTCCTTCAGAATACTATTATCTTGAGAAAAATGGAGTCGTCCAAATATTATATTACAGAATACAATCATTTTTTATCTGATATTGCTAATTATAGGTTAGATCCCGATTCAATACGTTGGCATCACTATGCAACGCGAGATCAGAAGAAAAGGATTAGCAGTTTTTTTTATCAAGAGAATTATGTCCAAACTTTTGATGTAGTTCATATGAATATTTATTATTTGAAGAATTGGTTGATATCTAAAATAGGATATTTGAATTCAAATAGAGTAAGTAAAAGTCAAGGCTTTTATCTAATGGAACATGATCTACAATTGCGTGTAAAAAATCGACGAAGAATTGTAGGGTTGGAAAATCAGAGGGATGGCCATGCTTATTATATGCTATATGCTTCTAAGGGTGAGCCTCAAACAAAAGAAGTTGTGAAAAGAAATATTCATGAACTGGATTCATTGATTGAAGTTTTCAATAATGATAAATTTAGAGTTTTTCCGAATAATAGAGATTCCTTGTTTGATCAATATCGAGAGGATGTGGAAAATTATTATAACAATGTTATTTGCTATTCTTTTTCAGGCAAGAGTCATCTTCCATTTGACAGCATCATATTTGAGAAGAGAAATAAAGTATGGTTGCCCCAAATCATGAACTATATTGATAAAAGCAGCTCCTTTATTTCTTTGAATATTGAGCAAATAAAATATAAATATGGAATGATTCAATTGTTAAAAGCAGAAGGATATATTGTAGAACCAATCCTATTGGAGGAATTCAAGAAAAAAAATAATTAATTACTAAGCTTAGAAATAGAACCTGCCTTCGCTAACCGCGTGCACTAAAACTAAAGTTAAAGCTAAAGCGGTGGCGAAAGAAGCTACAGCAGGCAGGCAAAGAAGACACGAATAAACCATCCGTAGCTTAAGCGTTGGATGGTAAATAGCATTTTCATGGATTTTAGAAATAGAACGCGGATAACACGGATAATTAAAATTTTCACGGATTTGATTGTTTTTGCATCATATGCTTACAGTTTACTACAGGGACGAACAACGGACAGCTTGCAGTTTGCAGCTTGAGGCTTGAAGCTTGAGGCTTGAGGCTTGCAGCTTGAGGCTTGCAGCTTGAGGCTTGCAGCTTGCACCTTGAGGCTTGAGGCTTGAAGCTTGCAGCTTGAGGCTTGCAGCTTGAGGCTTGAGGCTTGCAGCTTGAAGCTTGAAGCTTGAAGCCTTTCGATGGCGATCGATGAATAATAAGTACCAAAAATCCACTCCGTACCAATTTGCAAACACTTATAGTCGACTATAAACGTTTATCCCCCGACTAATTCAAAACACTCCCCACATCTTTGCATCGTCGACAATCGCCAAGGCCTGGCAATAAACTTAAAAAACCAAAAGAAAAAAATGAACTCATTAAAAAACAAAGTCAACTTGATTGGCAACCTCGGGTTCAATCCCGAAATCAAAATGTTGGACAGCGGCAAGAAACACGCTAAGGTGACCATCGCCACCAACGAATCGTATCGTAACGCCAAGGGCGAACGCATAACCGATACTCAATGGCATAATTTAGTAGCCTTCGGAAAGACGGCTGAAATTATGGAGCGCTTCACCAAAGTGGGAAGCAAGATCGCCCTCGAGGGCAAGCTGGTGAGCAGAAGCTACACCGACAAACAAGGACAAAAGAAATACATCACGGAAGTGCAGGTAAACGAAATCCTGGTCCTAAGCAACTTCAACGACGAAGAATCCGAAGTGGAGAACTAAAATCTCGCTATGCAGATGAAAAAACCGCCCACTACGTGTGGCGGTTTTTTTTCGTTACATGGTGCGTTGCTGGAGGATAGAGATTTGAATTGGTGTGTTGGTGGATTGGCGGATTGGCGAATTAGGCCTCGCGACCATGTTTTTAATATGGTGAAAACCGTTGCGGTCGTTGCTTAACGCTGCTAACTCTGCGTTTAAATGGTAAGCATTAAATGGAATGAAACATTAATTACAAAACAAATTCTTTTTTGAAATGTTACCTAATTAGCTAACTTTGTAAAAATCATTTTACCATGAAAACAAAGAATCCTAACCTCACTTCGTTCACGCAACATTTAGATTCCCAATATGGAAAAAGAGGAACCAAAAAACGTGAGCAATATGAGCAAGAATTTGAAGCTTTCAAATTAGGCGTCATGCTCCAAGACTTAAGAAAGGAAATAGGTCTCACCCAAGAACAGTTAGCTCAAAAATGTGGCACTACAAAAACGTATATCTCGCGCATCGAAAACGACGCGAGCGATATTCGTCTCACTACTCTCATGCGTATTGTAAGCGAAGGACTGGGCGGCAGATTGCGGTTTTGGGTGGAATGGTAGTGAATTAGATTCTTTATTGTTTCACGTACAAGCGGTTTTTTTTGTTACATGGCGCGCTACGGGAGGATATAGATTTGAATTGGTGTGTTGGTGATCGCGAAGCCTCGGCGCCGGCGCTTGGATCACCCGCGTGTGCCGGGAAGCCCGGCAACGGCAAGCACACGGACCTCGCCGCACAGTTTGCCTCGTTTGCTGCCGTCGCATCTCTTCCGGCCAGTGCCATACCTGCC
>JBJXGU010000310.1:0-7031 GCA_046160245.1 Bacteroidia bacterium | reverse complement strand
TAAATTTGACGGCAAAACATTCACCAACTACACTAAGGACGGAATTATAAAAGGTATTGAAACATATAATTTTTGTGAAGATAGACTTGGAAATATTTGGTTTTCGGCAGAGGGTTTTGGCGTGTATCGATATGACGGGGTTGCTTTTGCACAATTCACAATAGAAAACGGGCTAACAACCAACGTAGTTCAAAGTATTTTTGAGGATAGCAAAGGACAACTTTGGTTTGGAACATGGCAAGGAATAAGTATTTATGACGGACACAGTTTTATGAATGCTAAAAACAAAGAACCTTGGACGAATTAAAAACCGACTCTAACAATACATTTGCAACATCGTGATTCGCGCTCCACTGACAGTTTTGGGCTCCACATGAAAAGAATTCCAACAGTATTTCTTCAGGCGGTCATTGTGCTTATCGGAATTGTGACGCTTGCCATATTGGTTCGGCTTCCCTTAACCGAGGGAAGAGCCGCCAACTTAGATGTGTTTAGCATTTACACTGACCCTTTTATCTTATATGGATACACAGCATCAATTGCTTTCTTTATTGCGCTGTATAAGGCGTTCAAATTACTTTCATACATCAAGCAAAATAGAGTATGCTCATCAGACTCTGTTGGGGCTTTAAAGAGTATAAAGTATTGTGCAATTGTATTCAGTATTTTAATTGCGGCAGCAGGACT
Organism: Bacteroidia bacterium; assembly: GCA_046160245.1. GTDB lineage: Bacteria > Bacteroidota > Bacteroidia > AKYH767-A > OLB10 > JAJTFW01. The sequence continues at coordinate 6,344 of JBJXGU010000310.1, read as the reverse complement.
ATACATAAAGATATTGCATAATATCGAAGACGACCCAGCGGGCTTTCTTGCCATTTGTATCGTAACTACTTTTGCTTCTATCGTAGTTGCAACTGCCGCATCAATATTTGAAAAATATCTTTCCAGAATCAATTGAGTTTCAATAGTCAGCTTTTGTTAAAAACCCTTTGGTGATAAATGTACTCTAGTTTATTTAAGTCAAGTCTATATTTATGGCGAGAAACCGGAATTTCAAACTTGGAAAACCAATTATCTTTGAAATAATGGACAGATTAATTTTTTGTCGGTTGATTTCAACATTTCAGAGGGAACATCTGACAATTCATATCATAAGATTATTCACAAGCAGGGCAGGTGCTCATCTTTGAAATAAAAAATGAAAGGGAAACTACTACTACTTGTCTTTATCCTAGGGATAGCCGGACATGTTTACTCGCAGCAAAACAACTTGATTGTTGTAGTCAAAAACATTAATGAAGCAAAAGGAAGCATCTCCGTGGCCTTATTTAATAATGAGAAAGATTTTACAAAAAAGATGTTGACTGGGAAAAAGACGGTGTCAAAGCTTGGAGAAGTTAATGTAGTATTTGAAAATGTAGTACCTGGAGTCTATGCCATCAGCGTTATGCATGATGCCAACGAGAACGGGGAAATTGATTCAAATGCTTTTGGCATTCCAAAGGAAGGATTTGGGTTTTCGAATGATGCCATGGGCATGTTTGGTCCACCATCGTTTGAGAAGGCAAAATTTAGCTTTCCTGGAAAAGAACAGGTTGTTATTAACTTGAAGTACATGTAGTTAATGAAATAATGGAATGGGATTGAACGGATTAAGATAGTGGACTTTTATGCCAGGTCACTTAAAGCCATGTTAAATGGCATTGGGTAATTCTAATAATGGTTCGTGTATCAAACGATTGCGGAGCCTTTTTCTTGACATATGATGATTTTGTTAAGCTGAAATGCCCTTCATTTGTTAGATTCGCGATCCTTAATTATTAATTAACGCACGATTCCCAAATCCATGGAAATACTTTCCGATCTCTTCCCTTATAAATTTGACGCTAATTATTCCAAGCCTGTTGCCTACTTCTCTATGGAGTTTGCCATTGATCAATCATTGAAAATTTACAGCGGGGGTTTAGGCTTTTTGGCCGGATCGCACATGCGGAGTGCTTATGAACTCAAACAAAATTTGATTGGTATCGGCATTTTATGGAAATATGGTTACTACGATCAAGAGCGAAATAAGGATGGTACACTCAAAGCCAGCTACATTCAAAAGGACTATTCGTTTCTAACAGATACGGGCATAGTATTTCCTATTACTATTCACAACCACGTTGTGCATGTTAAGGCTTACTTATTAAAGCCTGAAGTTTTTAATTCTGTTCCTCTGTTTCTCTTGAGTTCTGATATTTCCGAGAATGATCATTTAGCCCAAACCATTTGCCATCGGTTATATGATTCTCATGAATCGGCTCGAATAGCGCAATCGATTCTGTTGGGAGTTGGAGGTGCAAAATTATTGGACATTCTAGATAGAAAAACAGAAATCTATCACATGAACGAGGGCCATGCATTGCCTTTATGTTTTTATCTCCTTGATAAATATAAGGACCTGGATGAAGTGAAAAAGAGAGTCGTCTTTACTACTCATACTCCCGAGAAAGCGGGTAACGAAGAACACTCCATCAAAACACTGGAAGTGATGAGCTTTCTTCAAGGAGTCAGTCAGGAAACAGTTTTGAAATTAGCAGCACCTGATGAGTATAACCTGAGCTATACTTTGGCAGCTTTGCGCATGTCCAAAAAATCAAATGGTGTTTCCTCTTTACATGGGGCAGTATCCAGAAAGATGTGGGAGAATTATGAGGGAATTTGTGAAATCACAGAAATCACAAACGCACAGAACAAGACCTATTGGCTGGATGCTCAACTTGATTCATTCCTAAAAGCAGATGACGACAAGGGAATAGTAGCAAGAAAAAAACAAATGAAACGCGATCTCTTCAAAGTGGTGGCCAATCAAACCGGAAAGATCTTTAATGAGGATGTAATTACCATTGTATGGGCAAGGAGGTTTGCAGGATACAAGCGAGCAAATTTGCTCTTGAGAGATTTTGAACGATTTAAAAAATTGGTGGCTAGTACAAAGTATCGTGTACAATTCATTTGGGCGGGAAAACCGTATCCAGAAGATTATGGATCTATTGACATGTTCAATGATATCATGAGAAAGACGAAAGAGTTTGCCAACTGTGCGGTACTTACTGGTTATGAAATGGAATTGTCCGGTTTATTGAAAAAAGGTTCGGATGTATGGCTCAATAACCCAAGAATGTATCGTGAAGCCTCAGGCACGAGTGGTATGACAGCAGCCATGAACGGATCTATTAACGTTTCTATTCCTGATGGCTGGGTTCCTGAATTTTCCAGGCACGGTGAAAATTGTTTTGTTATCACTCCTTCTGAAGAAGAAAGTAATACGAACAAACAGGATGATACCGATAACAATAATCTCCTTACTTTATTAGAACAGGAAGTGGTACCTACCTATTATGATCAGCCAAAGTTATGGATGCAGATCATGAAACAGAGCATGAAGGACATTATTCCTATGTTTGACTCCAATCGCATGGCTAAGGAATATTATGAGAAAATGTATTTAGCTGAAAACACCGCTAATCATAAATCAAATCTAAGTAAGGAACTTGTTGTAAACTGATCTTCATTATTTATTAAGCCCACAGTCATACTCATAGTATGCTACTTGAAAATCGGTGGGTATGCTTTCTTTACGAAATTGATTCATCCATTCTGGTGTTGTCTTTTGTTTGCACAGAAATTTCTTTTATACCTACTACCCTTTTAGCCAGTTAGTATTCGTACGATATAAGCTACTAAGAATAAGGAAGGAGTGAATTTTAATTAATACATACAAATGTAAAACCAATTGGGTACCTTGATTTGTCAAGTGAGTGACAACTGAATGGAATTGAAATGTTGATTTTTGGTCGGCATTGTGGGAACCAACGTTTATGAAGCATCTTGTAATTATCGGCAATGGAATTTCAGGAATAACGGCCGCTCGCCATGTGCGCAAGCGAAGTAATCAGCGGATTACAGTTATCTCAGCAGAAACCGAACACTTCTATTCACGCACTGCACTCATGTACATATACATGGGTCATATGAAATTTGAGCACACCAAGCCTTATGAGGATTGGTTTTGGAAGAAGAACAAGATTGATCTTCTTCAGGATTATGTTGAGCGAATTGAGACCGGGAAAAAAACACTCTATCTTAAATCAGGTGGTTTGTTAAGTTATGATACATTGATCATTGCCTCAGGCTCAAAGTCTAATAAATTTGGGTGGCCGGGTCAGGAATTGAAGGGTGTCCAGAGTCTTTATGGATATCCGGATCTTGAATTGATGGAGAAAAATACAAAAGATGTTTCTCATGGTGTAATTGTTGGCGGAGGCTTGATAGGTGTTGAGATGTGTGAAATGTTGGTCTCAAGAAAAATATCAGTGACTTTTTTAGTTCGTGAACCTGAATTTTGGAGTATTGTTCTTCCCTCGCAAGAGGCGAATATGGTCAGCCGCCACATCCAATCACATCATGTGGATTTGCAACTAAATACTGAATTGAAGGAAATAGTAGGCGATGAAAATAGTAGAGTAAGGGCAGTTGTAACAGGCAAGGGCGAAACTATCGAATGCCAATTTGTGGGATTGACAGTAGGTGTATCGCCAAATATAGCTTTTCTCGAAGGCTCTGGTATTGAAACCAAACGGGGTGTTTTAGTTAATGAATTTTTGGAGACAAATGTGGCGGATGTATACGCTTTGGGGGATTGTGTGGAGCGAAAGTATGATTTGACTGGCCGAAGAAATATTGAGCAAGTATGGTATACGGGTAGGATGATGGGTGAGGTAGTGGCTCAAACCATTTGCGGAGAACGAACTAAATATGAACCTGGCCCATGGTTTAACTCAGCTAAGTTTTTTGATGTGGAGTATCAGACCTATGGAAATGTTGGAGGCGAGTTAAAGCCGAATGAAGCAGAGTTTTATTGGGAGCATACCGATGGCAAGCACTGTGTTCACTTTATCTGGGATAAAGTCACCAGGCAATTTCTTGGAATCAATACGTTTGGGATTCGAATGCGTCATGAGTCTTTTGATCGCTGGCTGCGAGAGGGAAGAACTATTGATTTTGTTATCGAACATTTGGCCAATGCCAATTTTGATCCGGAATTTTTTAAGAGGTATGAATTGGAAATCACCAATGGATTCAAGAATAAAACAATCTTAATAAGTGATCACGTATGAAATCAATTAGAGTAGTTGGTTTGTCATTGTTTATTTTGGGTTTTACTATTTTTAATAGTTTGTTTTTTTTATCCAGTTATAAACTTACACCTGAGATTGTCAGAAGTAAGATCAGCGATGAACAAAAGGCGAATGCTCTCCTAAATGAGAGTGCAGGAGTCGTTGACTTGGTAAATACTTCTAGTTTGAAGTTTGTTTCTGATTTGACGACTGCGCTTAATAGCGTCAACAAAACACAGGTACGAAATTTTGGAATTTCAGACAAGGAGGTTGATCAACTTGTTCTCTTTAGCAAGGAGAAATTTTTAATTGCTTCGGTTGACTCTGTTTTCAAGGGTGCAGATGAGCTGAACACGTTCAAACGCAAATCTTTTATTGACTTTGGAAGCTGGTTAGATGGCCAGGCTGTTTCGAAGGAGGACCTGAAAAGCGTGGCAGATAAAATTAACACGTATAGCATCATTTCGCGGTTTGGATTTGATCGTTATGCCATAAAGGATTTAAAATATTCTCTTACGAAGGCATCTTCTATCGGTCCGATAAAAAGTAATCCCACACTTTTTCTTTTCCTAACGTTTGGCCTTTGCATCATCGGTTCGTTACTCTACATTCTCCCAACACTAGAAGTTACAGCCGGAATAAAGAATGATGGCATATTTTTTAATCCGATGAAAAACGTTGAATGGCTAGGCATCGTCACAGGCACCTGGCTTATTGGTTTTTATGTGCTCCTTTATTTTTATCCCGAGTACATGACCAATTGGATCCTAATGGTTGATCCAGTTAGCAACCTGCTGAACGGAGGAGAAGCGGGAAGGTTTTTTCTTTATGGATTTATCTATACGCTTTGCATTCTTATAATGGGTATACGGATGATAATTAACTATCGACACAGCAAGTATCAAATGCTTAGAACCTGTTCGGTAATGTTCTTTCAAACTGCTTTTGCATTTTTAATTCCCGAAATCATGATCAGGCTAAACCAACCTTATTTTGATTTTAAAAATATTTGGCCGTTAGATTATTCGTTCTTCTTTAACAATCGACTAGACGTATTGATGGCTAATGGTGGTATTGGAATCTTTATGTTAGTATGGGGTCTTGCACTTATTATCATTGCGGTGCCTGTTTTAGTTTATTTCTTTGGCAAGCGCTGGTATTGTTCGTGGGTGTGTGGTTGCGGAGGCTTAGCAGAAACACTAGGCGATCCATATCGCCAACTTTCAAATAAGAAATTAAGCGCATGGAAAATTGAACGGTGGATGATACATGCTGTACTCGTATTTGCCATTGTGATGACGGCAGGGGTATTGTACACCTATTTCACCAACGCATCATGGTTCCTGTTTTTCGATACCTATACACTACGGGAGGTTTATGGCTCTTTTATTGGAGCAGGATTTGCCGGAGTTGTCGGAACCGGATTTTACCCATTGATGGGAAACCGCACCTGGTGCCGGTTTGGATGTCCGTTAGCTGCATATCTTGGAATAATCCAGCGCTTTAAATCCAAATTTAGAATCACCACCAATGGAGGCCAGTGTATCTCTTGTGGAAATTGTTCGACCTATTGCGAGATGGGTATTGACGTACGATGGTATGCCCAGCGTGGTCAAAATATTGTGCGCTCCTCTTGTGTTGGATGTGGTGTTTGTTCATCTGTCTGCCCTCGTGGAGTTTTAAATTTGGAAGTAAAAGAAGAGAGCGGAAGGTTTGGTAAGCCAATTTTAATCGGCAACAATAATGTTAGGCTTGTGGAATAATTGTACTAACCAGTTTTCTAATTCAAAATAGTTCAACTTTACGGCCTAATGTGTACGCCTTGCAGCCAGTCATAAAAGTAATCATCCCAGCTTTCAATGAAGAAAATGGTATTGGCCAGGTAATACGCGAAATACCAAGAAGCATTGTTCAAGAAATAATTGTTGTAAATAATGCATCAACAGATAGGACTGAACAAGTAGCAAAGGAAGCTGGTGCCACAGTACTTCGTGAACCTATTCC
>JBJXGU010000309.1:0-11736 GCA_046160245.1 Bacteroidia bacterium | reverse complement strand
CTTATATGGTAAGTGTTTGGTGCGATGATCAGCGTTATCAACTTCGACTCACAGAAAATGATTAATTATCCCAAAAAAGTCGTTAGACTTTTTTGCCTAAAAGGCTGACGATTGATATTGAAGCAATAATTCAAATAATGTTGTTAAAACGAAAGTAATAGTTGCTTCAAAATCAATGTCAGGGTTAATCCCGACAATTCATTGAATTATCAATGAATTCGTCGCCCAGGGGGCACAATTGTCATTTCTAATGACAATTGTAGGATTATTAAACTCTAATGGAGCGCAGTTTATTGCTGCGCTCCATTTTTTTTCGATTTCAGAAACGGAATAGTATAATTTTAATCTTAGAATTTTTTAAAAAGATATTTTCAATTTCTAACTTTTTTCATAGCCAGTTAAAACGATTCAATAAATTTTGCGAATAACTGAAATGCATCTCTAAATTTAGTAAGCGGCAGTGTTTTTTCAATATCATAAATATCATGATAGGCCGTAATTCCCCCTAACGTATAACAGAAAAAGGATGGAACTCCTTTTTCTGTAAACCAATAATGATCACTGTTTGCAGCCTTACCTCTTTTTCCAAGCTTTGGTAAATAGTGATATTGATTGTTGAGGCTATCTAATGTTTGAAATGCATCGGGAAATTCGGTTGCGTTCACCACCATCATTCCTTCGTCACCAGTCCCCATTAAATCCATGTTCAAAAGGAATTTTATTTTTGAGAGATCAGTCAATGAATTCTCCGTATAATATTTTGATCCAATGAGACCCGCTTCTTCACCGGCAAACGCAATTAAAACCAATGAATATTCTAATTGATTTTCCTTTTGTACAAAGTGTATTCCCAATTGTAACAACATGGCAATTCCAGATGCATTGTCATTGGCCCCTGGAAAGATGGTGGCATTCCCCATTCTTCCTAAATGATCGTAATGCGCCGTTATCACGATGAAGGAGTCTTTCTTACTTTTTCCTTCCACAAAACCAACTACATTCGAAGTGATGTGTTTTGAAATAAATTTTGCTTTGATGTTTACTTCAATGGTTTTGATTTCATCCGTGTTGGAAGACTTAAGTAGAAGTAGAGTCGGAATTTTTTCTTGAGAAGTTCCAACACTCCATGTTAGTTTATTCGGAACGATTTGAATGATTCCTTTGATGTATTGGTCTGTTTGTAACCACGTCTTAAAATCTTCTTTAGTTAAGTTGTTCTCTCCTCTCGTAGTATCCAACAAAATCCATTTGCCTTTGAGTTCTGCGTTAGTATAGAGCGCTCTTTTTTTATGGATGTAAAGCACATCAAATTTGCCTTTGCAAGAGGGTGTCTCGGGGTGTACTATGAAATCGACTCCCGGTAAAAGTGAACTTCCATTTATTTTGACTTCCATCTTAGAGGGAAATGTATTCACCGGAAAATTGAATGGCTGAAAATATCCGGCGGATGAAATTTTGCCAATCACATTTTTGTCGAATTCGTTTTTTATAAATTGTGCAGCAACTTGATCTCCCTTTTTCACATAGCCTCTACCATGAAAATCTTCACTGGTCAGCGTTTTAATAAGGTACCTACTATATAAACTATCTTGCGACTGGACAGCATCTGAAATAATAAATGCAAGACAAAGTATGCACAGCGATTTTTTCAATTTGTTACGAGTTAAATCGTCTTTTTACGAGTTTATCAAATTCTTGTAAACGGGAATTGTTTTCGCTCCAGTTTAATTTTTGCATCAATTCATGATGAATCATATGTTGCGCTTCCTCATAAAAATGCATGGAATTTAATTTATCAATGCTCTGATGATAAAGTTGCTGATCACCTTGAAATAATTCATTGATGAACGCAAAACGCTCGTTAATGCCAATGCTTAATTTTAAATCGAAAAGCGGCTGGGTATTAATTTTATCACTCACGCTTTTCTCGGTTTGTGTTTTGTTGATTTTATCACTCAATGATTCTCCCGGAGCATAAGTGCTTCCAATGGTTCTAATTTCTTCATATCGTGTAGCAGCTTTAACTTCTTGAATACGGGCTTCAATGGTTTTTTCTTCAATGGCACGATGAACAATTGGAGCAACCTCTATTTTTTCTTCTTCACTTGCTTTGGGCTCACTGTTAACCACCGCCTTGTCAACTGAATTAATAACCGTAGCATTTTCAATCATCTCTTTAATAGAAGAAGAATAGAGCGAAGAACTTTTTTTCGTTGGGATTTCATCAATGGGAGCAATTGAACTTTCAATTCTTCCTTCCGTTTTACGAATGGTGTTAGACACCTCTTCCGAAATCTTAATAAAGGGTGGTTGAATCACATCAACAGGAGTTTCTAATTTTTCGGAATGAATTTCTGTATAAACATTTACTATTTTCTTTTCTGTCGATAACTCATCAACTAATTGATAAATTGACCTCAAATTTTCTTTAATGAGATCTTTTTCAAGTAAGGAAATGGATTGAGGTGAATTCAACCAATTCTCTAATTGCAGATTTAAGGATTGAAGCGCTTTTTTAATGTCTTCCGTGAATGGGCGAGCCGTATTTTCCATATTTAATCTAAGCGAATTTGTTTAGCGAATATTGTACTGTAATCTCCTAAGCTACAAAATTGAGTTAATTTTAAATGGCACAGCAAGGGTTCTGAAAACTTAATTAACAATAACTTCTGAATTAGTTTTGTTATTCCCCATATTTTCGGGTTGATCAGGTCAGATGGTCTAATTCAGCCATTTAAAACACCCATTCAACAGAATATTGACGGGTTTTTGATCTGTAATAATTGTATTTTTCTAAGGCCGCACTTTGTCATTACATTGTCAGATTGCTTCTTTTATGACATGCATCAATTTATTTTCACATGTAGCTAGCGATCTCTCCTCTAATTTTGCAGACGCATGATAAGTTATTCATTTAATCTCTTCCATAAAGTACTAGCCATGGTACTTCTTTTTTCAACCTTAAACTTGGATTATTCTAATGCTCAAAGTGTTCGAGTAAGAAATAGTGATTTCCAAATTTTAACGGGTGCTTTGGTGATATTCTCTTCGGTTCCGAATGATGCTCAAGCATCTGTCGTTCATACAAATCATAAAGGAGAAGCTTGGGTGTTGGGTTTTGATCTGCCCATAGTAAGAAGCATCAATTTTCCGGGTTATTCGACTCGTTTGGATACCATTTATGAATTGGTTGGATTGCAAGAAATTATACTTACCAAAATCCCCACAAATTTAGGTGAAGTAGTTATTACAGGTAATCATGTTGCAGTCTATCAACGAGATGCCGTGGTTGCAGTACAGGTGCTAGCTACATCCGATTTTGAGAAGAGAGGTGCCGTAACAGTTAAGGATTTATTGACGCAAGAGTTAAATATGCAAGTAGCTTATGATCCTGCCGTCGGAGGGAGTAACTTGAGTATTCAAGGCACAGGAGGTGAACATATTAAAATAATGATGGATGGTGTTCCCATGATTGGTCGTCAAAATGGAAATATTGATTTAGGTCAGATCAATTTAAGTAATCTCGAGAAAGTAGAAATCGTAAAAGGTCCCATGTCGGTTCTTTATGGAACGGATGCTTTAGGCGGAGTCATCAACTTGATTTCTAAGAAAAATCAAAGTGATAAATGGAGTGGTTCCGCAGCCGGATATTATGAAAGTACGGGTCAGTATAATTCAGATTTAAGTTTAGGTACGAATATTAAAAACACTTCAATTTCATTTAGCGGTGCTCGTAATTATTTTGATGGATTTGATCCTGGTAATGCGAACTCTCGTTCACAACTTTGGAATCCGCGTGAACAGTATTTAGGGGATGTGAAGATCACTCAAACTTTGAAAACAGCGAAACTTTCTTTTCACTCTACTTGGTTTAAAGAAGAAATGATCGATAAAGCAGATGTGATTATTACTCCTTATTATGCTTATGCTAATGATCAGTATTTTTATACAACTCGCTTTACTAATTCATTGTCATTCGAAAAGAAGTTTAAAAATGAATCCGCTTTTAATGTTTCTGCAGCTTATTCAATGTATAAGTATGAAAAGAATACTTTTAGAAAGAACATGGTGAATTTGACGGAATCACTTACGCCTGATTTGTTAGACGATGATACCACCCAGTTTAATGCACTGTTTGTTCGAGCTACACATTCATACTCCAGACCTAATTCAAAGTGGAGTTTGCTGAGTGGAGTAGATGTGAATGATGAAGTGGGTGAAGGAAAAAGAATTGATGGTGCGAAACATAGAATGAGCGATGTGGCCGGATATGTAAGTATCGATTTTAAACCTATCGAATACCTTGTCATTCGTCCAGCTGTAAGAGCCATTTATAATTCGCAATTTGATAATGCTCCATTAGTGCCTTCTATTAGTGTATTATATCGTTCCGGAAATACTTGGGCAGTGAGAAGTTCATTGAGTAAGGGGTATCGCGCTCCATCGTTAAAGGAACAGTATTTATATTTTGTGGATAATGGAATTCATAACGTTCAAGGCAATCCGAACTTAGAAGCAGAAACGTCAACGCAAGTCATGGCTAGTGTTGAATATAAAAAGTTATGGAGTGATTTTATTTTATCAGTGGAACCTGGATTTTTTTACAACAATATTCATAATAAAATTTCTTTGGTTCAATATGATGTAAACAGTTTGCTGTACACGTATGTGAATCTAGATAAATTTATTGCTAAAGGAATTGATTTTAAATCGAAGCTTGCTCATCATCAGTTTACTTTTCAAGCTGGAGTTTCTTATACGGGAACATGGGGAACTTTTGAAGGGGATGTGGAACAGCCCAACGTAGCCTGGTATCCTGAGTTCACTACGTCTGCCGACTATACCATCAAGAAAACGAGAACAACAATTTCTGTATTCTGGAAGATGTACGGAGAGCGCCCTATCTTCATTGCAAATACTGATGGTTCTGTCGATCGTATAAATAATGATGCCTATAAAATGATGGACGTTAGTGTCCGTCAAGAATTAATTAAAAATCGTCTCACTATTACCGGAGGGTTAAAGAATATTTATAACGTAACCAACTTAAATTCACTATCAGGTGGAGGTGCACATAATGGAGGATCTTCTTCTGGTACGCCAGTAGGAATGGGAACATCAGTGTTTACTAAACTTACATTTAACTTTAGAGGATGAGAAGTTATTTGATCTTATTCGCGCTGCTGGTATTTAATGCTTCTTGTCAAAAGGAGGATGAGGCAGTAGTTCTTCCATCTGCTGGACCCGTGCAGCAATTGATAGCCCCTATGGGAATCAATTACGATGATCAAGTATATGTGAGTTTGAGTCAAGGTAAAATTACCGTTGCGCCTTATCGTAATTATGACCTGATGTTTGAAGCGTCAGTGCAAGGGATGCACGTATATTTGAATTCAGGGAAATTGATGTTTGCTTCCCGAACAAATAATGGCGATTTTTTTCAAGCGGATTCAACGAATTCTAATTGGCGATTGGATGCTTCGAATTATATGGATGATAGTACTGCCATTGGTGATTGGTGGGTAAGTGCTGTTTCCAACACGAATGGATATAGCCATGTATTTATAATTGACAGAGGAAGAATTGATCATACAGGAGCCGATCGTTTCCGTAAATTACAAATTCTATCTGTAGATGATACCCACTATGAAATTCGTTACTCCAATCTTGACAATAGCGGAGTAACGGTGATGTCTATACCCAAAAATCCTAGTTATAGTTTGGTGTATTTTTCTTTCAAAAACAATGGAACACTTATCAATCAAGCTCCGCCTTCTTCCGAATGGGATTTTGTTTTTACAAAGTATACTCATGTTTATTTTGATGAACCACTTTCTAGTCCTTACCGTTATTATCCTGTTGCAGGTGCATTGTTAAATAGATGGAAGGACATGAGTGGTTCTGTCCTTAAAAAGGATTCTATTCCTGCGTATTTGCCTTTCGGAGATTGTGCTTATCCTAATGTGAATTCATTTCCTTTTTCAAATAGAGCCGACATCATTGGCTTCGATTGGAAGTATTATGATTTTGGAAACAATCAATATTATATCCGTCCCGATCTTTTCTTTTTATTGAAGGATGAAAAAGGATTTTACTATAAAGTACGAATGATAGATTTTTATAGTCAACAAGGAGTAAAAGGAACCATCACATTAGAATATCAACGAATTTAAATAAATAAATCATGAATAAAATTCAAACTCTTATTATTGCCGTCGTGTGTAGCTGCCTAAGCATGTCTGCCAATGCGCAAGTTGTATCCGAAGTAGTAAGTATCCAGCCAGGATATACCAATCAAGTATTTTACAATATGAATTCTGGTGAGCTAAGTAATATCACACATACCGATTGGGATATTGCATTTCAATTGCGTGGATTTGCTGCCTCCATCCTCATTAACTCAAAGAACAATGTTAAACTTTGGAAAGCGAATAAGGATATTGCGCAATGGGCAACAATGATGTCTTCTGACACAACGGGAATTGTAAATAATCCTGCCTACGAATTAATGAACTCGGATACCAGCTGGGATTTCGGTGCATTCAACAGAACGAATGATCCCGGTAATCAGTTTGATTTAGGTTGGGGTACCTATGATTTTGTTACGCATATTATTTATGGAGATTCCGTCTACTTTATTAAAGTAGGTCCAGCAGATTATCGTAAAATTAAAATTGAATCATTATCCAGTGGTACGTATAATTTCCGTTTTGCAAATCTTGATGGTAGCAATGAAATCGTAGCATCACTTTCGAAAAGTGCATTCCAAGGAAAGTTTTTTGCATATTATTCCTTAGTGAACCAAGTTTCTATTGATCGTGAACCCATCTACAATGCATGGGATCTTACTTTTTGTCAGTATTTAGCTCTTAGTCCAGTAACGTATAAAGTAACCGGAATATTAAGCAACGATAGCGTCTTTGTTGAAAAAGCATATCCAGTTGATGTTAATACTGCCTCTTATGGAACAGGAACCATTGCAGGAGAAATAAATGCAATTGGTTATGATTGGAAATCGTACGATCTTAATACGAACACATGGATCATTGCTGATTCACTTGTTTATTTCGTTACTGATCGCCAAAATGCGGTTTGGAAAATGGTGTTTACTGGATTTGATGGAGCAACTACCGGAAACTTTTATTTTGATAAAAGTCCTGCAGTTGCTTCCGGGCTGATTGAAAATAGCTCAATTAAAACATTTGGTCTTTATCCAAACCCAGCTCATGATAATGTGAGAATGATGTTGCAAATGGAACAAACAGGAAATACTGTAGTTTCAATTATGGATGTAAAAGGGTCGGTTGCACATTCTTTTTCAACTTCTCTTCATGCAGGTTTGCAATCTGTAGATCTTAATATTTCTGAATTAGAGAGTGGATTGTACCAAATCGTAGTATGTCAGGGCAACGAAATACAAACAAGTCGTCTTTTGGTTGATTAATTTTTGTGGATTCTAGAAAAACGTAAGTCGCAGTAAAAAAGCGAATTAGAGGCTGTCCATACATTGGTCAGCCTTTCTTTTTTCTAGTGAAATCAAAGGTTATTAACATTTAGAGGTTTTCGAGGGCATAATATCATAAATTTATCCCTGTAAAGAAGATTATGTTTATCGAACAAACTAAGCGTGTACAACCGAGAAAAGGTTGGATTGAAGTAGTTGCCGGATGTATGTTTTCCGGAAAGACGGAAGAGTTAATTCGTCGACTTAAACGTGCAAAAATTGCTAAGCAGCAAGTAGAAATATTTAAACCTTCTATAGAGGCTAGATATGATGCAATTGATATTGTTTCGCACGATGCAAATGCCATTCAAAGTACTCCCGTTCCCGCCTCTTCTAATATTTTATTGTTAGGTCACGATGTTGACGTAATTGGAATTGATGAAGCGCAGTTTTTTGATGATCAGTTGCCTTATGTTTGTGAAACATTGGCGAATTCAGGAACGCGTGTCATTGTAGCTGGGCTTGATATGGATTATTTAGGGAAGCCATTTGGACCCATGCCACATCTCTTAGCTATTGCAGATTATATTTCTAAAGTACATGCAATCTGCATGAATTGCGGCGATCTTGCTACCCATTCTCATCGTATCGTAGGTGAATCTTCTTTAATATTATTGGGAGAGAAGGAAAGTTATATTCCCCTTTGTCGCACATGTTTTGTGAAGGAGCAAAAGTTGATACAACTTGAATTAAATGCAGGATAATTTTAGATGATGGCGCACGCGCTTCATAAGTTAACTGATCTTGCTTCTATAGTTGACGCTGAATTATTTTTAGGGATTGAAGAGCATCCCGGAATTATACTGCTGGAAACAGACAGTCGTAAAGTTAGTAATCCGAATGTATCATTGTTTTTTGCGATCGCGGGTGAACGTAGGGATGGACATGATTTTATTCCAGAGTTATTCGCACTAGGAGTGGTGAATTTTGTAATCACAAAAAAGGAATTAATCCCTAAAGGAATTGCTGCTAATTTTTTAATTGTTAAGGATAGTTTAAAAGCATTGCAATTATTATCGGCGTGGCACCGCGATCAATTTTCTTTTCCTGTCGTTGGTATTACAGGAAGTAATGGGAAAACCATTGTGAAAGAATGGCTCTATCAATTGCTACGTGAAAATTATCATATAGTAAGAAGTCCGAAAAGTTATAATTCTCAAATTGGTGTGCCGTTGAGTGTGTGGTTGATGTCCGCTGAGAATAACCTGGGCATATTTGAAGCTGGTATTTCTATGCCCGGTGAGATGGTAGAATTGGAAAAAATAATTCGTCCAACCATAGGTGTACTTACTAATATTGGATCTGCTCACGACGAGAATTTTTCTAGTCAAGAGGAGAAAATAAAAGAGAAGATGCAGCTTTTTTCGAATGCAGAGGTGTTGATTTATTGTCGTGATTATCCAGCTATTCATGAAACGGTATTAAATAGTGGAATTCTAAAATCATCGGTATCGGCATTTACGTGGTCAAAAAAAACCAAGGCCGATTTGCAAGTAGGTAGAATTGCCAGGAGTGAACACGAAACCGAAGTTCAAGCTATCTATAAGAATAGTTTTATAAGTATTCGAATCCCATTTACAGATGATGCTTCTATTGAAAATGCTATTCATTGCTGGGCATTGATGTTGTTTCTTGGATTGAGTAATGATGTTATCGAACAACGGATGGAACTGTTGAGTCCCGTAGCGATGCGATTGGAATTAAAGGAAGGAATTAATAATTGCTCCGTAATTAATGATTCTTATAATTCTGATTTAGGTTCGCTCACCATCGCGCTCGATTTTATGAATCAACAGAAACAACATCGTCGTCGTACATTAATATTAAGCGATATTTTGCAGAGCGGTAAAGATGAAGTTCTATTGTATGAGCAGGTCGCTACGTTGTTGCAACAAAAAGCAGTGCATCGGTTGATTGGTATTGGTCCAGCGATCAGCCGACAAAGAGAATTGTTCCCCATAGAGAGTAGCTTCTATCACGACACCGAAGAATTTTTGCGTGAACTCAATTATAATTTGTTCAGTAATGAAACGATTTTAATTAAGGGCGCTCGCTCTTTTGGTTTTGAAAGTATTTCAAGAGCACTTCAACAAAAAGCACATGAAACGGTGTTGGAAATAAATTTGAATGCCGTGGTACATAATTTGAATTTATTTAAATCGCGATTGAAACCGGAAACTAAATTAATGGTGATGGTGAAAGCTTTTTCTTATGGAAGTGGAAGTTTTGAAATTGCCAATGTTCTTCAGTTTCATCGTGTCGATTATTTAGCCGTTGCTTATGCCGATGAAGGCGTTGAACTTCGTAAAACGGGAATTTCATTGCCTATTATGGTGATGAATCCGGAAGAGCAAAGTTTCGATGCGATGATTAATTATTCGCTCGAACCCGAAATTTATAGCTTTAGAATTTTGCATCAGTTTACCGAAGCTTTGCGTCGACGCGGAACCAATAATGAGACAAATCGATTCCCGGTGCATATTGAGTTGGATACCGGAATGAAGCGCTTGGGTTTTGAAGCGGAGGAAGTAAGTGAACTTATTGTTAGATTGAAAAATAATAAGTTCATTAAAGTCGCTTCTCTTTTTTCACATTTGGTAGCAAGTGAGGATCAAGAGCACGATGCATTTACACGTGAACAAATCAATTTGTTTAAGGAGATGAGTGCTTCTATTGTTTCGCATTTTTCGTATCCGATCTTATCTCATATTTTAAATTCTTCTGGCATATTACGTTTTCCAGAGGCGCAAATGGATATGGTACGGTTGGGAATTGGGTTGCATGGCGTTGCATCTACGGTGCATGAACAACGTCAATTGCAAATGGTCGCTACCTTGAAAACTACCATCTCTCAAATTCGACAAGTGAAAGCGGGTGAAACCATAGGATACAGTCGACGTGGTGTGGCAACTAAAAATATGTCGGTTGCAACGGTCGGAATTGGTTATGCCGATGGATTGAGTCGTCGCTTAGGCAATGGTGTAGGAAAGATGATGGTCTTAGGTCAAAAAGCTCCAGTACTCGGAAGTATTTGCATGGACATGACGATGATTGATGTAAGCGAAATACCAAATGCGAAGGAAGGAACCGAAGTGATCGTGTTTGGTGCCGATCCTTCCATCCTTGATATTTCAGCAGAAATTGAGACCATCCCCTATGAAGTGCTCACCGGAATTTCTGAGCGCGTGAAACGTGTTTATTTCCACGAGTAGATTTTATTCTTAACGAGCAATAATATATCCCGATTTAGTCTCGAATTGTTTGAAATATTGTCATTCGATTCCGTGCGGAGGTCGTCCACGCAACAGCGCGAACCGATTTTTGCTGAACCGATGAAGTAAAGAGATAGCACAAAAGATTGTTCAGTGGTTGCGAAAGAAAGTAGAAAGCAGAAACTGTAAAAATTGGTTGGTGTTGGGTGGCGTGCTTTCTTTGGTTACTTTCTTTTCACGTAAAAGAAAGTAACAAGTAAATTAGAACTTGAATCTTAATTAAAAAACTAAAATATTTATTACTGATAGTATTGGACTACTTCACCTTCATCTGTATAATATAAAATTCAGCACGATTTAGTGAAAAGAAAATAGCTTATTAGCAAAAGTATTGTTATAGCTAGTTGGACTATTAAATATTTATAATTAGTACTACAGAGCAGGTTTGTGTTGTCAAATTTTGTATTAAGCATTTAAAATTAAAATTATTGGGAGTAAATCCTGTAATTCTAACGCATTTCTTAAGTAAATTTGTAAACACAGACTATTCTCTTCGTGGCAAAAAAAGATTTTATTGTAGGACATTCCATTCGTTTAATTCACGGAGGGGAATCGTATTTTAACACCTTAATAGAGTTGATAAACGAGTGTGAACATACTTTGCATCTTCAAGTTTATATTTTTGATTTAGATGCTACTGGAAAAATAATTTTAAAAGCATTAGAAGATGCCGCAGCCCGAGGTGTAAGCGTGTATTTAGTTGTGGATGGATTTGGTTCGATGAGTTTAGGAAATGAATTTATTGAGCGAATGAAAATCCAAAATATTTCTTTTCGCTTTTTTTCTCCTTTACCTTTTCCAGGCATACTGCAAGCAGGTCGTCGTTTGCATCATAAAGTTTGTGTTGCCGATAAAATGAAATCACTGGTTGGCGGAATTAATATTGCCGATAAATATAGAGGAAGTAATAATGAATTGCCTTGGCTTGATTATGCACTTTTGGTTGAGGGAAATGTGTCC
>JBJXGU010000308.1:0-3005 GCA_046160245.1 Bacteroidia bacterium | reverse complement strand
GCTCCTTAATTGCTTATTCCGATGAAACTGTACACCCAATTCCGGGCAAACTGTACAGGTGTTTTTTTTGATGATTTCTTGGGTTAAAATTAGATAAAAATTTTTAGTTTTTTTTCATTTTTTTTCTCATTGATTCTCCTTTTAGTTCAAAACGTATTGCAGAGTGGATAATCCGGTCTAAAATTGCATCTGCAATTGTTTTTTCTTCGATTAAATTATACCAGCTTTTTACAGGTAATTGTGAACAAATAATAGTGGATCTTTTATGATGTCTATCTTCTATTAAATCCATAAGTATTTGTTGCCTTTCGTTGGTAATTGCCTGTAAACCAAAGTCATCTATAATTAATAAATCATGAGTTTCGATTTTATTTAGTTCTTTCATATAGGTCCCATCAGCCCTTGCCATCATTAATTTAGTAAAGAGTTTTCCTAGATTATAGTATAGTGTTTTATAACCTTTTATACATACTTGATAACCCAATGCGGTTGCTAAAAAACTTTTTCCAGTACCTGTGCAACCAGTAATAATAATGTTTTCACCCCGATCTATAAAGGAACAATCTGCGAGTCTTGTTAGTAGGTTTCGATCAAGCTCTCGATCAGGAGTATAATTCATTTCTTCTATAGATGCTTGATAATGGAATCGGGCATTTTTTAATAATCGATGGGTTCGAGCATTGTTTCGCTGATTATCTTCTGCTTCAATGAGCCAGGCTACAAATTCATCATTAGTAAAAGGATCTTGGTTTCTGGTTTCGAAGGAAGATTCATAAGCTCGTTTCATTCCGTTTAAATGCAGTTTTTGCATCTTTTCAATGGTTGCATTCGTGTTCATAATTTATTTAATTTAAAGGGTTAAGGGTTTAATTATTAATTGTTAATCATTTGCTTTTTTTTGCTTGATTAAAACTGCTCTGTATCCTTCGTGAAGCGTAGCGAAACGAAGGATACAGAGCAGTTTTTGTCTCATTTATTGGTAGTATTCTGCCCCTCTAATATTTCCATGCTCCTCTGAGATGGAATTAGGAATATTTTCTTGCCCCTGCTGTTTATCAAGGCAATTTTCCAATATATTTTTAATTTGATTATAACCTATGGCATCATAATGAAGGGCTCTGTGGCAAGCATTATTTAATCTTTCATTTCCGACCTTGGAAGCAAAGTTTAATATCCCTAAACAGCTTTTATAATTTTGCTCAGGGTACTGTTTTCTTTGAAGCATTTTTTCAATACATTCCTTTACAGATAAACCAATGCGTGTAGCCCAATTAATAAAGTATTCGGGGGACCAATCATTCTTATAAGTATGATTAACAGGCATATGTTCTTTTAGGGTTACATATCGGTAAGCCACTCTTGTGCGGGCGTGCATAGCGATGCGTTTTTCTTGATGATATATTTCGACTACATGGTAGGAGAGTATAAGTTTTACTTTTTTCCCGATATATGCATGAGGCACACTATAATAATTTTTATCTGCAGAATAAATAACATGACAGTTTTTTTGTACGGTGGCTGTTTTATATTCTTTTAGCTCATATTTGCTCGTAGGTAGTGGTTTTAGAGCTGCTTGCTCTACTTCTTTAAATAACTCAAACCGACTATGTGTTTTCTTTTGAAAAGGGGTTTGATTATATTCCACCAAAAGTTCTTTTATAGCTACATTAAGTTCTTCAAGGCTATAAAACTCCTTATTACGTAATATCGCGTGAATGCGTCTATACACAATATTAACGGCTCCTTCTACCAAGGATTTATCTTTTGGTTTTAAGGAGCGAGTGGGCATGATTGAGGTATCATAATGTGCTGAAAAACAAGCAAATTGCTCATTAATAAAAGGCTCATATTTATTTGCTTTGGTGACCGCTGATTTTAAATTATCAGGAATAATACAAGCAGGAACACCTCCAAAAAAGTAAAGACTATTCTGAACACTATGGATGAAATCGGGTATCTGTTGAGTTAAAGAACATTCTATATACGTGTATTGGCTTGCTCCAAGAGTTGCCACAAATACTTCTACTACTTTTAGTTTCCCTGTTTCTTTATGAATAATATGGAGCTTCTTTCCGGCATAATCAATAAATAGTTTTTCGCCCGCTTTATAATTAATAGGCATATAGCCTTCTGATTTATCAATCCATTTATTATAATGATCACAAAACTGGCTGTACATAGGGCCATTTGGCTGATTAATTTTGTATTCTTTCCATAAAAGTTGGCGACTTACCCCAACACGTTTCAACTCTCTTTCTACATGTGGAAATATAGCATATAAATCTTCTAAAATCTTTGTCCTATCGATCTTTTCAAGTTCTAAGGGGCTTTCAAAAAACTCAAACAAATCTTTATCAGATAGATCTAAAAGATCTTTATTGTCTAAATTCGATAACTCAATTGCCCGAATGTATTTTACTATGGTCGTCCTTGATTTACCAAGACTTTTGGATATATGACTATTGGATAAGCCTGATTCCTTCATTCTGATGATTTCTCGTATCATAATTGATCCTATTGATTGGTTTGCCATATATGTGATTTAATTCACATAATAGGTTAGAAATCATCATCAAAATAACCCCGATTTTGCCCTGTACACTTTGCCCGGAATCGCCTGTACAGTTTAGTCCGGAATCACCTGTACAGTTTGACCCGGAATACTCATAAATGATGGCAACGATTACAATCCCTTGCTAAATTTGACTTACGTATGGTATACTTAGAGTGTTTACATTTAACACAAGTGAAGCCATTCTTCCACTTAATTTCAGCTAAATAATCTAGACAATCTAAATCAGTTTTAAATCTATCAAAATATTCAATAATGCCTTGTCCAGTAAAGGGTTTCATAGGGTTCGTTTTTAGAATTCAAATATACGTAAATATCTTTACACCTCTATACTTTTTTAATGTTTGGATTAGTATTGGCAATATGAGAAGCCATACTATTGGCATAATACCGGCTAAATACCTGCTCAGAACATTCATAAGGATACTCTATC
>JBJXGU010000307.1:0-9272 GCA_046160245.1 Bacteroidia bacterium | reverse complement strand
GTTGGGTGGCGTGCTTTCTTTGGTTACTTTCTTTTCACGTAAAAGAAAGTAACAAGTAAAATAGAACTAGAATCTTAATTTAAAACTAAAATTTATTTAACAGATATCCGAAGAACTAAATTGTCCTAATTTATGTAATATGTATTCAGTACAAGTCAGTGTTAGTGCTAAGCTTGTTAAAAATATAATTATGATTATTTGGACTATTAAATACTTATAAATGGTATCAGTTAACTGTTGGGAAGAATATGAACGTAATGCTTCAAAAAATAAAATGCTATTTGATTATTGGAATGATGATTATATTTTTCAATTATTCAACACAGGGTCAAATTAATTATTCCTTGAATTGTTCAGGCGGGTTTTCTTGTAACGGCAACAGTGGAGGATCCGTTTCGGTTTCCGTTTTAGAAAGTCAGCGTGTGTTGTCGATTTCGAGTACTACAAATTATAATTTTATTTATGCACCCGCATTGTTCGGAGCCGATATTTACATCACTGCGCTTTCCGGAAATTTAAAGTATGTATCGAATCCTGATGTAGGATGTGCTGCATATGCTCTAAGTACTTTCGCAGGAAAAATTGCAGTGATCGATAGAGGCGTTTGTTCTTTTGAATCGAAAGTGTTAAACGCGCAAAATGCCGGTGCCTTAGGAGTAATCATTGTGAACAATGCACCAGGAGCTCCTTTTGTTTTAGGAGGAAATAATACCTTGGGCGTTACAATACCAGCCGTGATGATAAGTCAGAGCGATGGATTAATTATAAAAAATTTATTAGCGCAACCTGTCGTCGTGCAGGGTTCAACTCCGCAGTATACTTATCAGTGGAGTTGTGGAGCTACCACACCACAAGTTACAGGATTGAAGGCAGGAAATTATGTGGTTACGGTTTTAGCAAATAGCATCGATACCTTAACATGTGCAACACAAGTAGTAGAGAATAATCGTTCGGTGGATATCGTTACGAATTCATCTTTGATCAATTGTCCTTTTGAACCCGTTGAATTATCTACTTCTGTTTTTAATAATGCAATTGAAACGAACGGAACGAATCAATGGATAAATTTAAATGCAAATGTGACGAACTTAAACAATGCCAGCTTTACATTGGAAGCATGGATTAAAACAACTTCCGGTTCATCAGGAATTATGGTCAGCAATAACTCTAATGCAAGTTGGGAAGCAGGTGAGTATGCATTTTTTGTGAATGATATAGGTCAGCCAACGTTTTCGGGATTTGATAATGGTACGATCACGAGCAATAAGGAAGTAGACGATGGTAATTGGCATCATGTTGCAGTAGTGTGGGATTATTCAATTCCTCCCGGTCAAGGTAAAATTTATGTAGATGGATTTGATCGTACAGCGTCCATGAACTTTACAGCAAGTGCAAGCGCAAACATTGGAACCTTTAAAATAGGTCGACCTAATTATTCCGCTTCTCAGGCTCCCGATTTTTTTGATGGTAATATTGATGAAGTGCGAATTTGGAATGTACCAAGAACTGGATCACAAATATTGGCCGGACTAGTGCAGCATATTGCTTCGAATGCACCCGGCTTGCTTTCCTACTTTAAGTTCAACGAAACAAGTGGAACTACGGTGCTTAATGCGAGTAATAATTTGGCGAATGGGTCTTTTGTAAATACTCCGCTCCGTGTTGAAGCATTCTCTTATGTATGGACACCTTCAGGATACACTACATCAACCATTACGGTGAATGCTGCAGGAACATATTCTGTTTCAGTAAAAGATTATTTTAACTGCTGGTCATCCAGTACTTCGGTTTCTGTAAATACGAATCAAGTGATGCCGAGCGGAACCAAAATTATTTGTAATGGAGATTCAATAAAACTAGATGCCGGTGTAAAGACGAATCCAATTTTTGGTTTCTCGGAAATATTCGATATCGACAATTGGAATACACTACACAGCGCAAATGATAATGGAAATATAAACAGCAATAATGTTCCAAGTGCTATTTCGATCACTTCGAGCAATACTAACGCTGTCGGAGCTCCGTCATCGTATATCGATTTTTGTCATGCGATGAACGGCGCAGGAACATTGGATTTTAATTGGTCGTTCTCAAGTGTAGATGGACCTCAACATGATTACCCTGAAATCAGTATCAACGGCACACCTTCTTCCATGCCTAATTTTACTTATGGTTCAGGCGGACCCATCACACAAAATGGAACGGCTAGCATTCCTGTTTTAACGGGTCAGAATTTTTGTTTTCGAATGAATACAACCAACAACCAAGGTAATGCAGCAACTGTAACTATTTCTGATATTCGTTTTCCTGATTCTTATACCTCTTATTTATGGAGTACCGGAGCTACTTCTCAAAGTATTTATGTAAAAAATGCAGGATCTTATTCGGTAAGTGTAACGAGCAGTAATGCATGCATGGTCAATAGTTCGCCGGTAGTTATTACAGTCAATAATAATCCCAAAGTAAATTGGTATGCGGATTCAGATGGTGATGGCTACGGCAATGAAAATATTGATTCAAGCTATTGTTTTCAACCCTTCGGTTTTGTTTCCAATGATGGAGATTGTAATGACGCGTTGAATTATATTCATCCCAATACGAATGAAAATTGTTTTAACGGCATCGACGACAACTGTAATCTAATCATTGATGAAGGCTGTGGTATGGGTGGTTTCCAATTGAAGATACTTTTAGAAGGATCACATTTGGGAGGAGGGTGGATGGTCCCTACGCTTTTTAATAATGGCTTACATCCCAATTCGAATGCTAGTGATTCAGTAACTGTCGTTTTGCGTGCAGCAGTAAGTCCGTATGCGTTTGTGCAATCCTATCAATTGGTATTGTATCGAAATGGTTTAATCACGCTACCTTCCTATCCAGCTAACGGGGCTTATTTCATCGTAATAAAATCTAGAAACGGAATTGAGACTTGGAGTAAAAATCCAGTTACGTTTGATGGAAAGAGTGTGTTTTACGATTTTTCGAAGTGAGATTTATTATCCCACAACCGTATTCCAACCAAACTTATCTGGCAGCGTCCCTTTGCGCATAGCAGTTAACAATTGTTGCAACTTCATGCAAACGCTATTGCTGTCATAAGGAGGAAGATCAATTGTTTTTTCTTTTAGTCCGATGGCACAGATGGGTGCTGTTACTGCAGCCGTACCCGCTCCAAAGGCTTCTTGTAAAATTCCATTTTCGTGAGCCGCTAAAATTTCTTTAGCGCTAATTTTTCTTTCTTCGACTGTGATGCCCATCTCACGAGCCATAATGATGACAGAGTCTCGCGTCACGCCTTCTAATATCGTTTCGGAAAGTGGAGGGGTGATGAGTTTGCCATCTATCAAAAAGAAAATATTCATGGTACCCGACTCTTCAATATTTAAATCTTCGCTGAGGTCGGTCCAAAGTACTTGATCAAATCCACTTTCTCTGGCAAGTTGAGTAGCGAAGAATGCGCCACCATAATTCCCGGCGCATTTTGCAGCACCCGTTCCGCCAATTGAAGCACGACCATATCGATCTTCAATCTTTACGCGTAAAGGTTTTGGATAAAATGGCGGAACAGGTCCCGTCATAATGATCATCAAATACTCTTCTGATATTTTTACACCAAACTTTTCTTCGGTAGCATAAATAAGTGGACGAATATAAAGTGAACTACCATCCTTGTCAGGCACCCAATCTTTATCTACTTCCACCAGTGCTTTCAAACTTTCTTCAAATAACTCAAAAGAAAGTGGAGGCATACACATCCTTGTTAGTGTGCGTTGTAATCGTTCGAAATGTTTTCTGATTCGAAAGATGGAAATCTTTCCATCTGCCATCTTGAAAGCTTTCATTCCTTCAAAAACACTCTGCCCATAATGCAATGCCAGGATGGTAGGCATCATGGGAATGGGACCAAAGGGAACAATCGCTGCATCTCGCCAACTTCCATTTTTATATTCAGCGGTGAGCATATGATCCGACATGTGCTTGCCGAAATCCAGCTTATTAAAATCTACCTTCGATAATTGACTGTGATTGTTTTTAGTAAATGCAATCTTAGATGCTACGCTCATTAGTTTCTATTCAATAATTCTTCATGGTATATGTGATATGAAAAGTGAAAACAGTATGTACTTTTGAAGTATGATTTATTTTAATTAAACCATCCTATAATTTGGATTTGCAGTTACAAATAATTTATGGTTTTATCATTCTAATAGCGCCTATCTCGTTGAATCGAATAAAGTACATACCGGCAGGAAGTGTAGTCGTGGAGATGCTGTTTAATCCGGCATTCAATTGAAATGATTGCAGGATGCGTCCTGAGAGGTCAACTAAACTCCCGCTTCCTTTTTCTTTACTGGCAATTTGTATTTCATCAGAAAAAGGATTCGGATATGCACTGATCATTTGCTGGCCATTTATTTCTTGAGTGGAAGTTACAAGTACAGGTTTTATTCTGCATACCGCTACGTCTTCATTAATAGCAGAACCATACACTGTTGTTCCTGTTAGAATAACTCGACCGTCCGACATCACTGCCATGCCATTACATTCTTCGTCTACATTGCCGACAATAACCGGTTGGCGAACAAATCCTAGACCCCCCAACGTAAGATCAATGCTTCCGGCAGTATCGACACGGGTGATGCAAAATTTACTGATGCTGTTGGAATCGTTCATAAATCCGCCTAGCAATATTTTATTGTCAGGTTGAATATGCATGGCAGTGATATTATTCGCGAAGCCTCCAACGTTAAAAACGTATTTACCATTGAATCCAAAGTTGGGATCAAATAAACCGTTGCTTTTATATCTGGCAACTGCGATATTGCTATTGCTTGTAAGTAATTTTCCGGCAACCACAATTCGTTCGTTCTGATCAAGGTCTAAAGCTCCCATGTCAGAGGATAGTTGAAAAGTAATGGTTACATGCCCAACCGTGTTAAATGTGACATCTAAAGTTCCGGTGGAATCTATTCTGCCGATCATCATATTGCTGCCGGAACTTCCACCAAAAACAATTTTACCATCAGATTGTACTTTAATTCCTCTTCCAAAGTCCGCGGCATTGTTCGGATTGAACAGAAGTTTCCCGTCTCCACTAAATGTGTTTACTAATTGTCCGCTTTGGTTTACTTTGACAATAGCAAAATCATTATCAAGCGGAGAACCAGCAGTACGTGTTGAGCCTATCGCGTAAATATTTCCTTGTGCATCGATGTCTAAAGCGTTCGCAATATCCGGTTGTGTATTGGTACCTAGCATATCTACAAATAAAGTTCCTGTGCTATTAAATGTGGGATCCAATACGCCATTTGTATCCAGCATACAAAGTAATAAGTCTTGACTACCACTTCCAAATCCGGTGTTGGCAATAACAATCTTTCCATTAGGTGCAATTTTTACCTTAGGCGTTTGGCCGCCAATCGAATTTTGATTTCCCATAGAGATATACGCAATGCCATCTCCATTGAAAGTACTATCGAAAGAGCCGTCCACATTTAGGCGAACAATGCAAAGTTCAAAAGATCCTGTGTTTGAGTTTTTACTCAGCCCGGCCATAATTACTTTTTCGTCGGTCTGCAAATCGCATCCGTACATCCGATCAATATTATTAAAGAAAATAAAGCTTTGAAGTCCGTTCCCGTCAAAGGTGGAATCCGGTACGTAATTATACGTTTGAGCTTTTATTGATTGGCAACTCACTAGGGTAACAATCAATGCCAAGGCGAAGCTTAGTTTTTTTTTCATTTTGTTTAGGGATGTTCTGCAAAGTAAGGGAATTTTTCCGGTTGATCATAAAGGTTAATTGAAAACGAGTAATCTGTTGATAGTGTATTGTTTAAGAGTTGCTTATTCTCTTTTGGACCCATTTTAGATAATAGAATTTAAACGGAATGGATGTTTTTAAGAAGGAATTTTTCATGGCAAATGATGGGAAAAAGAAACCCCCAACATTGCTGTTGAGGGTTCGGATATTTTAAATCTATTTGTTTTATTGAATACCAATTTTTTCTACGCGAGTTCCTTTATCATTAATGACACGAATAAAATACATTTGCTTTGGTGAATTGGTAAGATCGATTTCACTTTGATGTTGGTTGCCGATGGCAATATCGTCTTTGTGATAAACAACTTTTCCTTGGATGTCGTATACTTCAATTTTTATTTTCCCACTTATTCCGAAAACAGAAATATTGAATTTGCCGGTGCTCGGGTTGGGCATCACTTGTAAGCCAATTTCACTTTTGTTTTCTTCGATGCTTGTAATTTGAAAAATGGTTTTGGTGGCAACATCGTTAGATGCATTGGCATCATCCGTTGAAGTGATCAATGCATGTAATGTATAATCATTCTGCACCGACATGTCCGCAGTTTGAGAGAAGGTGTGCTCTACACTATCACCCGGATTCAAAGTAATGAACAAAGTATCTGTGACCATTCGAACACCATTAAGAAAATAACTAAAACGAGGATTAGTCAATGGAACAGATCCTGAGTTTCTAACAAAAGCTTTTACAACTTCAGTAGCACTCAATATGGGTGCGCCTATAGGAGCTGTAATTTTTGTAGCGCTTGCATCCGAAAAATCCGTGAAGCCTTGCGCTGAATCACTACTTTGCACGAGATAAGAATGGATTCGGTAGTAAGGCTCAGTATGACTTCCTCCATTGTATCCCGTGTTTAATAAATTGGTATAACTCTGAAGTGTATACGCAAGCGTTGCATTAGATCCCGGTGTAATATTCCCGGTGATGTTATTGATGATAGGAATTACTTCTTGTCCCGGACACCATCCTGCACGACTTAATGTCCATGTGCCACTTTGATTAGCACAAATGTTAGAACCGCAATTCGTTTTCCATAAGAAATGTGGGAAAGTAGCAGAGCCATTAATATTTAATTGATGTGTCATCTGACTAAATTCTGCTGCATTGTTCGTGTTACCTTGTCCATGCCCTGAAATCGTCATGCGTGTTGCGACAGTGTTGCTCTTCGCATCGATAGGAACAATGAAGTTGGGTAGTGTATAGGGAATACCCGGATCACCATAGATATGATAATCTGTACTCCATAACGGTGTAATTTTATTGAATGGATTAGGAGTAGAAGCTGCAATGAATTCAAAGGTCACATTAAGCAACCAACCCGATGGTCCCCATACTTGAATATAAGTTTGAAGTTTTTGTTTTCCTACCAATAATGATTTGAAATCAGTCACATCAACATTCCAGGGTCCGCATGCTTTTCCGTAGGGAGTAACAAAACGTCCCAATTCATATTCAGCTCCATCTTTGAAGAGTGATATTTTTCCAGCTTGATCCCAAGGGTCACAACCCGTTGTTGGACAGTTTACAGAGATATGCATAATGATCTGACTCCATTTCTCTGGACCTTCAGGGAAGATTACCTCTACGAATTTGGTTTGCCCATTGCCTGCAAAATCATGTTGCACTCCATTAGCGGCTACTAAAACATTTCCATTGGCAGGTTTCGTAAACGTCGAAATGGAATTGTCGTTTCGTAGGTCCGCATCGTTAGTGAGTAAAGCGGTTACTGAATAATTTGCAGTTGTTAATGCTGATAAATCTTCCACTTTATTAAAGCTCAATGTGTAGGTTTCGTTGGGTTGTAATGTTGCTGTGATCGTATCCGTGAACACTGTACCATTGTTGATCGCATAGGATACCGGAATAAGTGAAAGCGTATTGAATCCGGTATTTTTTATTTTCGCTTTGAGCCGTGTTGCACCTGCAAATGCAATGATGTTATTTGGAGATTCAATTCCAATCACAGTTACATCATTCAAGATTTGCTCATTACCACTCACCCAAGCATTTGACAGAACAAAATTGGTAAGCGTTCCGTTATTTGCATTCGCCGTTGCATCGTTGATGGTTGAAATACCTAAGCCTTCATCCATTTTAAAGTAAGTAGCTAAGCCCGGCTCAGTCCCAACAAATGAAGTCGTCATGTTGGTGTAAATATCAATTTGCGTGCGAGCGATATTCCAAATTCG
Source organism: Bacteroidia bacterium (assembly GCA_046160245.1). GTDB lineage: Bacteria > Bacteroidota > Bacteroidia > AKYH767-A > OLB10 > JAJTFW01. The sequence goes on along the minus strand of JBJXGU010000307.1, from coordinate 1,258 downwards.
AACTTCATCAATAGCACCATTAAATGATCTTCCGCTCCAAGTAGGATTATCTCCAATGATTAAATTAACTGGAGATGGAGAGATTGAAGTAGCAGGAGTACGGGCAATTAATTCTCCATTGATGTATAATAACACATTGCTTCCGTCAAAGACTCCGGCAATATGATACCATCTTCCCGTCAACATTACCGATGAAGACGATGCAGATTTCCACGAGCCATTATCCGAAATCATGAATTCAATACTTCCATTATTTCCACAGCGTAAAACATAGCCGCGGTTGGGAGCATTAACATCTTTCGCTAAAATGGAACCTCCAGCAATACTATTTTCCCAAGTGGTTGCATTGATCCAAGCTTCCACAGTTATAGCAGCGGTTGGATTTAATGCAGTCGCATTGGAAATTATTATTTTATCATCTACACCGTCGAAATTAATTCCGAAATTAGTTCCTACGGCGAAGTTGCTTACTGTTTTAACGATGGTATCATTGGCTGGTGTCACATCACCCACTAATCCAGTATACGTTTTTACAGCGTAGTTTTGATAATTGGAAAGATCGGCAGTTTGCGAAAAGGTGTAGGTGTAAGATCCAAATGGAGGTACGGGATTAGATACTGTTTCAGTAACCGCCGGATTATTTCCAATCTTATAACTTACCGGAAAACCACTAATAGGATTAGTGCTGTAGTTGTTGATAGCGACACTTACTTGCTCTGCATTCGATAAGTTAAAATTTGAAACAGGAGAAACTAACGTCGATGCACCTACGTCAGGACTACTTAATGTACATGTATAATCACCAGGAATCCAAACATTAGGAATCGAAGCATTAATAATTAAACCGTTGTTTCCACCGGAAACTGAATTAATCGCGGAGGTTGTTCCGGAATTGGCATCCAATTTCCAATAGCCAACTAAGCCCGGCTCTGTACCCGTTAATGAAGAACATATCGTACTTGTTATTTGACTTTGCGTGCGTCCATAATTCCAAAAACGTACTTCGTCAATTTTTCCGTCAAAAGATCTTCCGTTCCAGCCGGGTGACTCACCAATGTCTAATAATCCTTGCGATGGTACCATCCCACCTGCATAAATAGTGAGTCCACGTAAAATACCATTAATGTAAACCATTACAGAGTCGCCCGAGTACACACCGGCAACATGATACCAAGTTCCTGTTTGCATGATAGGTGTCGACGTAGCCGTTACCCATGTACCTGCAATGCTTAAATTGAATTCTGCAGTTCCGTTTTCA
>JBJXGU010000306.1:0-2646 GCA_046160245.1 Bacteroidia bacterium | reverse complement strand
ACTATTTCCCATCTTCCTCTCAGACCGGTAGTACTTTGGATATTTTGTAACGCTGTTGCCACTTTAAATTTTGAAAGTGGATACCCTATTTTTATCAGAATTTCAACGGTTTGCATAACCGTTTTCATGTTTTTCTGTTGGTAGTCTCCCTTTAAATCTGTAAAAATCTCAGTGTTGTAATAATTAGAATTTTCATCAGCAAAATAAATCTTAGAGTGACAAGTTAAAGCTTTATCGATAAATACTTTCTTAGTTTCATCCTGGGTTTCTCCAATTATTACAGGAACTCCCGGCTTTATTATTCCGGCTTTTTCACCGGCTATTTCAACCAAAGTTTCACCAAGCAGGTCTGTGTGGTCATAACTGATGTTGGTTATCACCGAAACCTCAGGTATTATTACATTTGTGCTATCTAACCTTCCTCCTAAACCGGTTTCAATTATAGCAATATCTATGTTTTGCTTCGCAAAATAATCAAAAGCCATCGCAACGGTAGCTTCAAAAAAGGATGGTTGAATTGCTTCAATGTTTGCCTTATTTTGAGTAACAAAGTTTATAACATCGTTTTCCTCGATCATTTCTCCATTAATCCGAATCCGCTCCCTAAAATCAAGTAAATGAGGTGAAGTGTAAAGTCCGGTTTTATAACCATGTTTTTGAAAAATAGAGGCCAAAGCATGAGATGTAGAACCTTTTCCATTAGTTCCTGCTATGTGTATTGATTTAAATTTTGTTTCAGGATTTCCTAAAGCTTTACAAAATTCTAAAGTATTGGTTAGATCATTTTTATATGCGGCGGCTCCTATTCTTTGAAACATAGGCAACCTTGAGTACAAATAATCTAAAACAGAGGCGTAATTCAACTATTAAGAGGATAAATGTAATATAGAACTAACATGAAAGAACTTGTTGCATTAACAACTTGATTCAATTGATTAATTACCTTGCCTTAAATGTAAACTTAACCTTTCCACATTTGTCGGTAGTAGCAGAACCAATTGGACTATACGTATTTTCCTTTACTGCTTTTAAAGCAAGATCTATAAAATATTTTTCTGTAATAGTACCACCTAATACATAGCGAGCAGATTTTAATCTTCCATCCTTAAAAACACATAATTCTATAATAACTGTACCTGAACCTGCTCGATTACTTACAATATTAAATTCGTTATTTCTTTTAAACCCGCTTAGGTCAAATTTTACTCCCGTTCCACTTCCAGGCCCATTACTTGGACCATCTCCGTCACCATCGCCGGGTTTTCCATTACCATCCCCATCACCCGGACCGGTTCCGTTCCCATTGCTTCCATCTTTGTCACCAAATACACTTCCATCATTACGACCTTCGTTTCCGGGTTTAGATCCATCACCCGTTTGCCCACCTTTTTTACTAAACAAGCCCTTGGAATCAGGTCTTCTTTCAACTACAGGACTTGGTTTTGTGGGTTTATATACAGGAGGTGTTATTTTAGGAGCAGATACTACGGCTGTTTTAGGTTTTGTTTCTGCTTCTTTACTCGGTAAAATTGGCGCTTCCGCATCATCCTCGGTCAAAGTTTCATTTTCTACAGGTGTTTCTGTAGCTGTTGCTTCAACTGTTTCAGGTGAATAACCTGCTTCTGAGTCAGGTCCACCCAAATCGGGCTCACCTAAGGATACCTCTACCCCACCTAATGCTTCACCGGTACCATTAACACCACCGCCACTATTCCCGGCAAAACTCATTAAAAACATGGTTAAAAATAATAAACCGTGAAATATTATAGTTCCGATGAATCCTTTTTGATTTTCTGAGTCCATGGTGTTTTTATTAATTTGAAGGGACTTTTCCCTATGTATTTTAATTAGTTAGTTAAATATTTTCAGGTTCAACCTTAGCATCTTTAAATCCCATTTCTGCAAGCATAACGCTAAAGTCCTCAGCTGTAGTATGTTTAAAAAAGGTTTCTATGAGTATATAGTAATTACCATCCAAGTTTACTTTAATTTCTGGATGTTCAAACCTTTGCGACAACTTTTTGAAATTTAGATTAACTTCATTTTCGGTTTTATAATAACCTGTAATAACTTTAAAGGATTGATGACTGCTTTGACCTTTGTTTGAAAGATCAGACAATTTATTTTTTATTTCAACAAGTTGCTGTCTTTCTGAGGTATATTCAGGAAAAACAAGATTTTTTTCATCGTGTTGTACTTCCTGGTTAAAATTGGTATCGGTAATTATAATTGATGCATTTTGATCAGATTCATTCTGATTTGCCAATGGCTTTTTGCCATATTTCCCACTCAAATAAACTAGTGTGAACACCGACAAAAATAACAATGTGGTAACGGCTGCATATTTCATCAACCTTGGGAATAAAGAGTTCTTTGGTCTATTGATCAGAACAACCGTTTTTTCAGGATTTGAATTTGTGTGGGTTGGTTCAACCACCGATTGTATCATAATTCCTGAAGGAATTACAGTTAGTAGTTTGATTTTTAAAGGCTCCAAACCAAAGGATGATTCAAGAAAATTTAGGCCTTGAAATGGCAAAAACAGTAGATTTTGTTCCTGGTTTTGATAAAATGTACCTAAATTTTTAAAGTCAAAACTTTTAGAACTATTGATTTTGTTATGCAAATGAATTGCAAAATCTTCAA
>JBJXGU010000305.1:0-9052 GCA_046160245.1 Bacteroidia bacterium | reverse complement strand
ACAATTTCACCTTTTTCCATCACTATGATTCGATCAGCATTTTGAATTGTAGCTAATCGATGTGCGATGACAATGGATGTTCGTTTGGATGTTAAACTTTCGGTAGCTTTCGTAATGATTTCTTCTGTGTCGGAGTCGATGCTGGATGTTGCTTCATCAAGTATTAAGATGGATGGATTGTAAGCATAAGCACGAACAAAAGAAATCAATTGTCGCTGACCGGTAGATAATACACCGCCGCGTTCTTGAACAACGAAATTATATTTTTCAGGCAGGGATTCGATAAAGTCCGCTGCACCAAGATCCCTTGCAGCTTGATGAACGGTTGCGAGGGTGATCGCATCATTTTTTAAAGTGATATTGTTTAATACCGTGTCGGAAAACAAAAAAACATCTTGCAATACCACGCCAATTTTACCTCTCAAATAATGCAAATCATAGTCGTTGATATTAACATTATCAATTAAAATTTCACCTTTGCTGATGGTATAAAAGCGATTCAATAAATTGATGATGGTGGACTTTCCTGCTCCTGTAGCACCTATGAAGGCAACCATTTCATTCGGCTGAATCTTTAAATTGATGCCTTTTAATATCCAGTTGGGCGTTTCTGTATGGATGGAAGCATCGTCATAAGTGAACCAAACATTTCTAAACTCGATAATACCTTCAATTTTATCAGGCTGCAGGACACCTTCATTCACATTGATTTGATCTTCGTCCATCACATTAAAAATTCGCTCTGAACTCACCATTCCCATCTGTAACGTATTAAATTTGTCGGCTAATTCTCTAATGGGTCGGAAGAGTAAATTAATGTACATGATAAATGCAACCAAATTTCCAAAGGTGACTTCATTACGGATTACGCCGCCCGCTCCATACCATACGATAAGTCCAATCGACACTGCTGAGAGTATTTCCACGACCGGAAAGAAAATGGAATAATACCAAACCGATCGATTGTTTTCATCGCGATGCAATTGGTTGATGTGTTTGAACTTCTTGTATTCTTCCTCTTGCCGACTAAAAATTTGAACAATGCGCATTCCTGTTAGATGTTCTTGAACGAAAGTATTCAATGCCGACACTTGTGTTCTGACACCTGAAAATGCTGATTTGATTTTATTTTTAAAAATGTTAGTGGCAAGAAGTAGGAGGGGAATGGTGCTTAAACTGATGAGCGCAAGGCGCCAATCGACTACAAACATTACGGTAATAATTACTGCCAATTGTAAAATATCACCGATGATTACAATTAAGCCCTCCGAAAAGATATCGGCTATGGTTTCCATATCAGATACACTTCTGGTTACCGAAGCACCCACAGGTGTTTTATCAAAGTACTGAAGTCGGAATTGACTCATTCTCTTAAATAAAACCTCGCGCATATCTCGAATTACATTTTGCCCCAGTAAATTCGTATTCCAGGAATGAAAATATTGCAACACGGATTGTACGACCAGCACGAATAACATCGCAGTACTCATCCATAATAAACCGCGAACATCACCTGGCGATAAATAATGATCAAGGATGTATTGTGTCATTAAAGGACGAAGTGGCCCGAGTAAAGCCAACGTAATTGTCAATCCAATAGAAGCATAAAATATTTTACGATAAGGCTTGGAGAACTTAAATATTCTCCTGAGTAAATTCGAATCAAAAGCTTTCCCCGTTACACTCATAATGGAAAGAAATATTGCCGTTCTGCGGTGATGTATGGATATTTTACTTCTTCTAAAAAAAGTCCGTGAGCAGGAACAGTTTTACCGGCTTCAGTTCGATCCATGCTTTCTAAGATGGATTTAAACTCATCTACTGAAATTTTTCCGAGCCCCACTTCATAAAATGTACCCACCATGGCTCTTACCATGCCACGTAAAAAACGATTTGCTGAAACCGTGAATCGGAGATCGTCACCAATTTCCATCCATCGACATTCAGTAACAGTACAGTTTTTGGTGACTTGGTTTCCACCCCGTTTTGCAAAGCATGAAAAATCGAGATGTGTTAAACATAAGTCACAAGCCTCATTCATTGCATCCACATTTACAGCTTGACGGTTAAACCAAAAATAATTATTGTTAAATGGACTTGGTTTTCTTTTGATGTAATAACTGTACGAGCGTTGGATCCCATCAAAACGCGCATGTGCATCAGGCGCCACCGGAATCAAATCATAAACGCGAATGTCACGAGGAAGAAGTGAATTAATTTGAAACAACGCTTTTTCAACATGATCAATTTCGTTTAATAAATCGAAGTGAGCATAAAACTGAGAAGCATGAACACCTTTGTCGGTACGTCCGCATCCTGTAGTTTCAATTTTCTCTCTAAAAACCATAGTGAAAACCTCATTCAAAAACTGTTGAATAGATACATCCTGTGGTTGAATTTGCCAGCCATAATAAGCGGTTCCATCATAGGCGAGACTGGCGAAATAGCGGTGCATTTGCAAAGATACTCAGGCAAATCTTTCTTTTTGTAAGATTTTATGGAACATCCCTAAATGATTGGCGTAAAAAGCATTAAATTAATCACAAAAGAGAGTCATATGTTCAATCCATTTCTTCCAAGAGCGATTAAGCAACATTTTGTTCAATATGATTCTGTGGATTCGATTCCTAAAGAAGCATTTGATCGAATACGAAAGTGTTTTGAAAAACAATATTCTGAAACTCCAATGGTTAGCATTGTAGTTATTGCCTACAACGATGAAAAAACAATTTTTAAATCTTTGTCGTCGCTGTCTTCGCTTTCTTCAAAGTATCCTTTTGAAGTGATTGTATCCAACAATAATTCTACCGATAGAACACAAGAGATCTTAGATAAGTGCGGTGTTAAATCTGTTTTTCAGCCGTTAGAAGGAGTAGGGAATGCGCGGCATGCAGGTTTGCAAGTCGCAAAGGGTAAGTATCATTTGTGTGCCGATGCGGATAGTATTTATCCTGTAAACTACATTGATGAAATGATTGAGCCTCTTGAATTGGGGGATGCAATTTGTACTTTTGGTCGAGTTTCTTTTTTACCAGATAGAGATAAATCAAGGTTTTCGTTAAGTCTATATGAAATTTTTAAAGACATAGCTGTCAACCTGCGTGCAATTAAACAACCTGAATTAGTTGTTCAAGGTGCTAGTTTAGCATTTTTTACTCGAATGGGCAAACAAATTGGGTGGAGAACGGATGTGACCGGTGGAGAAGATTATCAAATGGCTTTGTCAATGAAACGTTTTGGCAAAGTGAAGATGGTGAAGTCAAGTGGTTCTAGAATTTGGACAACAGCAAAGACATTAGATCGTGATGGAAGCTTTCTCAAATTGATTGGGAAGCGATTTATAAAAGAAATCTCTCGTGTTCAATTTTACTTTGTTTCATCAAAACAAAATGCATAAATTAAGGCAGTGATTTAATAATATTTACAAAGCTTCTGGATTTGAGAGAAGCCCCGCCAATCAGTCCGCCATCAACATCCGGTAAAGCGAAAATTTCTTTTGCATTTTGATCATTGCAACTCCCTCCATATAAGATGGAGGTTTCTGCTGCAATTTGTTTTGAGTATTTCTTGCAGATGGCTTCTCGTATAAAAGCATGCATTTCTTGGGCTTGTTCCGGGCTAGCTGTTAAACCAGTTCCTATTGCCCAAACCGGTTCATAGGCGATGATGCATTTTTTGAATTCGTCAGCAGTCAAATGAAAAATTTCATCGGTCAATTGTTGTTCAATAATTTTAAAATGGATGGAAGAATTGCGTTCATCCATCGATTCACCAATACAAAATATAGGAGTCAATGAATGATGAAGAGCAATATTTATTTTTTGAGAAAGTAAATCACCCGCCTCTTTAAAATACAATCTTCTTTCTGAGTGGCCAATCAATACATGACTAGCACCATAGGATTTAATCATGCTCGCAGCAATCTCCCCGGTATAAGCGCCTGCAGCATGATCATTGCAATTTTGTGCGCCTACATGAATTCTGGTGTCACCATTACAAAGCTGAACGATGGCGCCAAGATGAATAAAAGAAGGAAAGAGAATCACTTTAAGATCTCTGTTTTCCTCATCCTTTAACATTCCTGTGATTTCAGAAACTAAAGCAAAAGCTTCGTCTCTATTCAAATTCATTTTCCAGTTCCCGGCAACTATTTTACGAGCCATATTTATTGCGAATGATTGCGGCTCTAAGATAGAAAATATTCAGTAAGTTACTCTTCGAAAATTGATAATTTTAATAAAGAGTTATTCATTCTCTTTCGAATAACAATGTAGTTCATTCCTCTTCGGAATAAATTCCCGGTAAAAGTCTTTATTTGGTATCCTTCAATATAATATACTTTGTCTAAAACTTTTAATTCCTTTCCATTTTGATCTAATAACACAAATTCAATCCATCCTTCATCAGGATTATAAAAATTAATTGTTGTTTTATCAGTAGAATAGGCCGGATTAGGGTAAATAATTTCTGAAGAAGTTTCGTTGTTATTTTGTTGTCGCGATAGTTCTGATTCAAAAGGACCAAGGTCTATACCAAATCCATAATTTCTTTTTTTGTCGTTGAAGTCGAATTCAATTTTTTGATGTTCAATATTAGCACCTCCATCAATGAGAGCGGAACCAGCTTCCGCAGTATAATCGTCCTGCATGGAGTTTTTAAAACGTGCTGTTGACATATCCGTAGTGGTGAAGTTATTACTCACATTAATAAGTTGCGAAAGTGTATTTATAAAAACTGCTTTATCATTATCTATGAGGTAGCTTTCTTGCACTATTACATTGTTGACAATATTGTTTTTGGGTGCCCCTTTGGCATTAAGAAATCTAATCCCTTCGAATTTTGGATTGATGATTAAATTATTAAGAATGTTAAAATACATTCCGGGAAGGGAAGCAACTCCATCAATGTAAATTCCGTATTTTCCACTTGGCAAATTATTTTTTAATCCTGGACGAATTACTTGATTGTTATAGATAAGTACGTCGCCTAGTCCTTTGGAATAAATACCCATTCCTTCTCCGTCAATCACTTTGTTGTTGTAGATTTCGCCCGAGCTTCCTTCGCCTAGAGTGATGCCGGTCATTTGCCATTCGACTAGTTGTTGGCTATCGTGTTTAATTCGATTATGATGAATTTTTGCATTGATAGCCGATGCCACTTGAATTCCATCCCACCCTGTATTTTCTATACGGTTATGATGGATATCTACATTGCGAAGTAAGGCAGGCAAAATAATAGTAGGAGTACCATTGCATTGAACAGTTTGTCCTTGGTAAAAAGTACTTCCTATGTACATTCCTTCCGTACCGGTATCATGAACATAGCAATGATGAATGATAGTATTTTCTTGAATAAATGTGTTTCGATCAAATCCACAAAATGGTTCTGTCTTGGCTGTGATTCCCGAATATTGAGAATAGCCGACTTCTACATTTTCAATTTCAAAGTTGGTGCTAAAGTCTCCAATGCCTAATCCACTTCCTTGGCGATTAAATATTCTTATTCCATAAGTTGAACTGGTGTCACCGGCTCCCGATAATTTAATGAATTTAGATTTGCGAATTGAAATTCCAAAATAGTGATCGCTATTTATCTCTACGGTTCCTCCTTGATTAATGATAATGATCGGTTTTTCTTGAGTTCCGACTATATTTTTAAAAATAATGAACGGACGAGTGCCCTTCGTTAATAGTAAAGTATCACCGGGCGCTAGTGAAGCATATGGATTTAATTGCCCATCAATAACCCATACGGTAGAATCTGCGACCAGGGTTTTTTGAGCCATAGAAAATGTTGCAGTAAAAATGCTGCTTATAAAAATTGCCAAAAATGAGGAAGTCTTCAATAGTTATTTTATCTGTTCAGTATTTTAGTTTGATCACGATAACCTGGTAAGTTTTGATACCAATCAGGATAGGATACACCACCGGATTGAACCCAACTTGAGAATTTTAAATAGGCATCAATAATTTTAGTTTTTTCAGTAACAATTCCAAAACTACTCGGAATGTTAATACACCAAGGAAGATTGACGTCGGATTTATAATAACGTCCAAGCGCTGGATTCGTTTTGTCTTGGCCAGTACTGAACAAAGATGGATCTGCAAGTGTGGTAGGTGTTTTATCAGCCATATGGATTTCTTTCCCGCGTGTCATATTGGAAATCAAAAATGGATTGAATGGGGCACTTCCCAAGCTGCTTTGTGGAACCCCACTTACTAAAGTAATTTCTAAATTAATGGTGTCACTCACTACAACAGGTGATCCAGGCTCTGTGTTCACATAATATCCTATTGGACGTGGAGCAATGGAATTGGAATTGTCAAAAGCAATAATTACGGCTTTTGATTGTCCGGCTTCAGTCCCATTTGCGTTTGATGAAATATAACTTTCTGTCAATAATTTCCCGGTAACACTTTGTATGAAAGCAGGAGGTATAGGGAGTTCTATTCCAAATCCATGTTTATAAGATCCACCCGCAGCCTTCACAAAAAGTTGTGCTTTAATTTTTTTAACTTGATTGCTGGCATTCTGAATAGAATTAAATTTATAACCTACAATTAAATCATTCAAATCATAATCACCTCGGTATGGCCATAGATCTTCGAAAGCTAAATAGCCAAATGTATTTGCACTTGGATAAAATGTATTAAATGCTAGGGTTGGATCAGTTGGATAATCATCTTGAATATTGGGTACTCCATCTCCATCAGTATCAGCTCCAGGATTGGTGTTGTTTACTAGATTCGAGTAAATTGCATTGGCTGGGTAGGAACTCATATAAAAGACAGCATCGTTGAAATCATTGTCGCTTCCGTTGGCTCTATTTAAATCTTCAAAGCCAATTACCATTTTTTGCTCCAATGAATCCCAAAGTAGTACATTGTGTGCTTTGACACTTGGCAGCGCTTCTGGATTTAAATTATTGTTTGAGTAAAATTGTGCATGTCCATTTCCAACCTGTGCTGTCGTAATATTGTAAGAATTTGCCAAGAGCACAAATCCAATTATGGTATCAACACCGCATGTACCAATATGTACTTTATCTCCGGTAATGAGGGCGCCGCCGGAATTAGTAAATGAGAAATTAGGGAACACAACATGGATATTGGTAATATCACTGGTAGATTGTGGCGGATTATTTTTATGGTATTTGTAATATCCAATTGTATTTCTTAAACCAGCTCCTTCGTGTACAAAAGTCATCCATAAGTCCGCGTTTTGATTTACGGATAAACTTGAACTTACATGGTTGGCGATATATTGGGGCGTGTGAATGGGAACAGATCTTCTTTCGGGTAAAGACTGGTTGATTCGATTTAAAAAAGCACTGCTTACGACATCGCGGGGTGAAACTAAGTAATTGGGTACACCTTGAGCATTCCATGTGCCCATATAAATTTTGTTCGGTACAGCACTTGTTTTATTTCCAGATGTGCTCTGAACATAGTTTCTGGAAGTGGGTGTTACAATAACCATTCTTTGTGGATTGCTGCTGCCCAAGGTTAAATTTAAAAAGTTTCCCTGAACATCAACCAAAGCATTGTTTGGTATTCCAATGAAATCGGTATTCACAATAACCTGCTGAATCGTTTTGGTGATTTTAAAAGTCTCATTCAGAACGCCATTTGAATTAGTAAATCCAGTAAACAATACCTCTCCATTATTTTCTGGGGTATCGCTCATGATTCTGATTCTTACTCCTGGTATTGGAAGATCATTACTTGTTAAAACATTGATCGATAAGTTAAGGCTCTTTGTTAAATCGTAATTGAAGTCAGCAGGTATTTGAAGTTGCTGCATATCCTTAACAACGGGTGTACCATCAGGAGTTTTGTACTCATCTATATCTTTAACGCAGGATTGAATTCCAAAAATGCAAAATATTGCCATCCACTTATTCTTACTAAACACTTTATATCTCACCTTGATTTTAATTATAACCAATGTTACGAGAATCTGCTTGGTGAGGTTAATTTACTTAGGCCAGAACCTTACAATTTGAATTGCAATATGTCAACGGTGTAATAAATTATGTAAGGAAAATGCAGCAATTTACTAAAATTGCTCTCGTTTAGGAAGTAGTTTTAAACGGGATTAGAAACTTTTCTTTCTGATCGTTCCCAAACCGAAGATTGCTTTCCATTCGTAAATCGAAGGAAACCGGCTATTGCTGCATAATTCATCATGGTAAAGTAATAAGGAATGAAGAATGCTTTAATTTTAATTTCTTTCTTCTCTAGGATGAATCCGATCCATGCTAACACATAAAAGATGATATGAGCATATAATATTGAAAGGTATGACGGATTTTGAGCTGCTAAATAAATATTTATTGGTAGCAAACACAACAAGAAGAGTGGAGCTAATGTCCACCTTAAAACTCTATGCGATACATATTGGAATGTAAGAATTGGATGTTTAAAGAAATTAAATAAACTTCCCAATCGACTCATAGCTTGCCAGCCACCGGCGCAAATTCTAATTTTTCTTTTTAATTCTTCGTGACTATTCGCTGAAGCAGTTTCTGTAGCTGTGGCTGTTGGGTCATACATTACTCGATAACCAGCTTGTGTAATTCTTAACGAAAGAACAAAGTCATCGAGAATGGTATCCTCTTCTAAGGGGCGAAATAAATGCTTGCGAAAGGAAAATAATTCACCTGCAGCACCTACCACAGTATGCAAACGGGCATCAAATCTCTTTAACATGGATTCGTATTTCCAGTAGAATCCTTCGCCGGCTCCAGCTGCATTTTCTTTTTCTCCCTGACTAATTCTTTTTTCTCCGCTTACAGCTCCAATTTCTGGATTGAGATAATGACGAACCATACTTTTAATAGTCCCTGCCGGAAGTTCTGTATTGGCATCTGAGAAAATAATGATTTCGCCTTGTGCATGAGCCACCGATCGATTTTCGGCTGCTGATTTTCCTCTTCGAATGGGGTCGTGCAAGACTTCAATATTTTTATATTCTTCTAATTTAATGTGTGATCCATCCGTACTTCCATCCGTAATGAAAAGAATCTGAAGTTTATCTTTTGGGTAATCTA
>JBJXGU010000304.1:0-3847 GCA_046160245.1 Bacteroidia bacterium | reverse complement strand
AAAGTAATCGAATCATTAAATACCACTCCATTCCATGAATAAGAATTAGCACCACTCGCCACTAAATTTACGGTTGAACCTGGGCAAAAATATTGGTCGGCACCCAATACAGTTATTTCAGGTTTTATCAATACAAGAATTGAGTCCATCACTCTTGTACTACATATTGTACTTCCATCATTGAAATAAATTACATCGGCTTCATACTTTGTAGAACTAAGCGGCATCACCCATTGATTGGAGCTTGTACCCGATGCACCACTTATCCATTGATATTGCATTCCCCCATTTAAAGAAATAAGAGCAGAATCTCCATCACAAAGTTGTGCTGGAACAGATATGGAAGGAATGAATGCATTTGAATGTATACGAATAGTATCCTTCAAAAGAAAAGAACATCCACCATTTAAAGTAATTAATACAGTTATTGGATTGACAGCATTCGAAAGTGAGTAATTCGATTCATTTGTAACACTACCATTACTCCAGAGGTAAGACGCTCCAGAAACGGGAGTACAATTTAAAAAAGTTGTAGTCTCACCGTCACATAAGTTTTTTCTTCCAACAATACTATCTGAATAATTGCTTATCACATTTATGGTATGATATAAAGTTTCTGTACAACCATTGTTTCCAGTAATAGTTAAAGAATAAGTTGAAGTAACGGAAGGTATAGCATACGTTGATTGTGAAGTCGAACCATTACTCCACAAGAAATTTCCAGGCACTGAAAGTTGACAATCTAGATCTACTATGGCTCCTGCGCAAACTAATGTATCTGCATCAATTCTTGCATTGAAATACCCGCGTGGCTTCATAAAAAGTGAATCAACAAGAGGTGAAGCATAGCAAGATGAATATGCATACAAATAAAGCCACTGTGGAACTACAGGATTAAAGTAGGTACTTTGACTATTCAAGCCTGTTGACCAAACTAATGAATCAAACCCAAAATAATTCATTGCAATGATAACTTTTCCACTATCGCAATATGCGCTAGGGTGACAAACTAAAAAGGAACCTTGCTGCGGCAAAATATTTACATTCACTAAAAAATGTCGTGTGGTTGAACATCCCGAAGCATTTAAACCAGAAACAGAATAAACTGATGAAACAAAAGGTGATACAGTGATTGCATTGGTGGTTTCTCCAGTACTCCAAGTATAATCTTCAAATCCTTTTGCTACTAAGTGGGAGCTTTGCCCATTACAAATCACTTCATCTCCTTCAATATATGAAACTGCACTGCTACCCACATATACGGTAGTTGAGGTAGTATCTGAACGACAAAGTTTTTCATCCTTACAATATACAGAGTACACTTCATCTACATCAGGACTGACATGAATAGAAGTCAATGCACTTCCAACATTCCATAGAATCGGATAGTTAGAACTTGCTGTTAATGTTGTACTGTTTCCAGCACAGATTACAGTATCTCCACCTATTATAGGAGCTGGTGGCCGCTGATTTACCTTGAGTGTATAATTAAACGTTTTGGAACAACCTAGATTATCTACTAACAAAGAATAAGAAGTCGTAACTGGAGGAGAAACAAAAATTTTACTAGTAGTATCTCCCGTATCCCATAAATATGAATTGGTACTTAAGATAGAGTTATATTTGATTTGTGCAATATCTCCTTCGCAAATAGAGTCTGTACCTTGAATATACCAATTAGGATAAGTTGAAGTTCTCCAGATAGTATCTCGAATCAAATATTGCTTACTCCAACTATTTCTTTGGTAATAAAATTGTGCAATAAAATATAAACCGCCACCTGTATATAACTTTGCTGATTGACCAGGTCCTGCACCTCCTCCCCAATAGATGATACCAGGTTCTGAGCAAGTCAGCAAAACAGAGTCAGGAAAACAAATTGTATCAGGTTTAATTATATATGGTAATGGTAAGGTATCCAATGTTATTTTAAACACCTTTACTAATGCACATCCAGAATCCCTGTATGCAATTAAAGTATACGTTTCCACATTATTAATTGGGTGTGCAATTATTGAGCTTGTTGTGTCGCCTGTATTCCATAAGTAATGATCGTATCCCGTGTCCCAACCTAAATAGACAGAATCACCTGCTAAAATTTCATAATAAAAGGTGTCGTAAGGTACAGAATCCAAATAGACATATATTGGAGTATTCGAAGTATAAGAGCAACCGCTTGAACTTGTATAAGTGCATGAATATGTCGTCGTAGTATCTGGAGAAACTACAATGACAGAATCTGTACTTCCTGTACTCCAATTATAAATCCCTGCCCCGGTTGTTGGATCTAAAACAACTGAATCTTCAGAACACACTAAATAATCATACAAATTAAAATTGAAATATGCAGACCAGTCTATATTTGGAAAAAAGATTGAATCTTTAATACAACCATTAATTCCTGTAACCTTTAACTTTATCGAGTTTTGTGAATTATAAGGCTGATGATAATTGGGACCTTGAACAGTATTGTTATTACTAGACCAACTAAAATTTGCTGCGCCTGAAGCGAATAAATTAATTGAATCTCCTAAACAGGTAAGCGTATTTAATCCAGAAATAGAAAAGGAAGGAGGTTGATTCACATGAATAGTTTTAGAAAGTGTTTTAATACAGCCGTATTGATTATTACCTGTTACCGAATAAGTAGTAGTAATTAATGGATTAACGCCAATAGAACCATTCGTAGAACCATTACTCCAAACTTCGTTAGTTAAGGTAGAATTCAATAGAACATAAAATCCAGGACATATTGAATCAGCAGAAAAACTCAAATAATCATCGTAAACATTTGTTTTAACAATCACTTCTTCCCAATGGGAACAAACATTATTCCATGTTACTTGTAAAAAATGGGAGATGCCACTCTCAGAACCAACTAATGGTTTGTCGATTGATGACGTATCCCCATCATCCCACATATAAGTATGTCCAGCATCTGGAGTAATTGTCATCAAATATGGAATACCAGGACATGTATAAAACACGGGAGGATCCGCAAAATAACCTCCTGTTTGAAATTCAAAATGGATGAAATTCTCATTGATTACAGGATACAGTTTTGTTACACAACCATTGTCTCGAATAACAGTTACACCCTGCATTTGAGTTTCAGGGATAATCCAGCTTTGGTAACCAGTATGTCCATTATCCCATTGAAAAGTATATGGATGATTGTCCGTTTGCACTGTAATTAGAATACTATCAGAAGAGCACATCGATATTCCAGGAAACGAATATGACAAGCTCGCATTAGCTATACTCAATGTATCAACCTGAATAGTATCTGATCTTTTGATGCACCCATTATCATCAGTCACTTCAACCCAAGCTGTAGTTGGATTGCTGATATCCGTAAATGAAGTAAATGCGTTATTCTTCCAACGAATTTGTCCCACTGCATCCGTCACTAATCTCGCCGGTGATCCAAAACAAATTCCCTGTGGCCCTTCAAACCCGATCTGTGGTTTGGGTGGCAAATTAAAAAGCTGAACATTGATCGTGTTTGAAAGATGTTGACATCCTCCTGCGTCTGTTACAATTACCGAATAAGTTCCAGCTGTTTTAATTTTGATGGATGCAGAGGTGGTACCATTGCTCCATAAATAAGATACATAGCCTAATGGGGCATATAAAATGGTGGAATCACCTGCACAAAGTGACGAATCTGTTGTATGTAAAACAACAGGATTTGTATCACAGGGTACTGGTACAGGAGTCTGCATTAAATTCAGAAAAGTAAGATCATTACTGAATAAATGACTACTTAAAAATAGCTGTAAAACAATAAAAAAATTAAAAAGTCGACGCATTGGCTATTCAGTTGAAATATACTTTCAAATATAGC
>JBJXGU010000303.1:0-2831 GCA_046160245.1 Bacteroidia bacterium | reverse complement strand
TGGATTGATATCATAAAACGGAAACTGGCAACACCAGATGAATACGTGCAGAATATATTTGATGATTTTCCAAAAGCCGATGGTTTCCTAAAAATCATCCGCGAGAAAAAATAGTTAATTCAAAGTCCTATTAACCTTTGATCCATTGCTCAATCACTTTTGAATAATTTGCATACTCCAATTGATGAACTTTTTCTGCAATTTGTTGAGGTGTATCAGAAGAAAAAACTTCACAACGAATTTGAAATAATATCCTTCCTTCGTCATAGTGTTCATTCACTTCGTGAATAGTAATACCTGTTTCTTTCTCGCCAAGGGCTTTAACGGTTTCATGTACTTTCATACCATACATACCCTTACCTCCAAATTTGGGCAATAGAGCCGGATGAATATTAATAATCCGAGAAGGATATGATTTTATGAGGTTAGAGGGGATGAGCCATAAAAATCCAGCCAGCACAACATGCGTTATTCCCGACTCCTTTAACCAATTAACGACTTCATTGCCGTCAACAAACTGACTCTTAGAAAAGATCTTAGTAGCAACATTATATTTCTTAACCCGCTGCAGCGCTGAGGCATTTGGATTGTTACTCAGCAAAAGGGCAATTTCAATGAATGGATGGCCTTGGAAATAGTTAATTATTTCTTCGGCATTGGTGCCATTACCAGAAGCGAAAATAGCGATACGTACGTGTTCTGCCATTGGTGCAAAGAACGTAATTAAATAAACGCCATACTTGAAATCCCCAACAACATAATTACTTTACAACCTTGGCTAAGGCGGTGAAAATCCTTTACGGTATCCGCCCTGCCGAGGTAGATCAATAGACCTGCCAAAGGAAGGAAAAGAAAGAGGATGAAATAATACATGGGCAATCCAACATATATACGATTGATGAAAAGAACAGCAATTGCAAACAAACCCACCACGATATAGACAAACCACTTCGACTTGCGAATACCCCAAATGATTGGAAGGGTTTTGCAGCCAAATGTATCATCTCCTTTTAGATCCTCCATATCTTTAATCATCTCACGAACAAGGGTCATAAAAAATGCGAATAGCGAATAAATACCAACCAGATAAGTATTACTTCCGTAAAAGATATTAATAATTAAAATGGACAATCCCGTTAGCACAGCTATAATGAAATTTCCAATGAATGGTTGTCGCTTTAGATTATTGGAATATAACCACAAGAAAAAAACAGATAAGAAATTGATTGCTCCAATTTTCCAATTCAGTAAAAATCCAATGAGTACTCCCGTAATGGAAAGAAATGAGTGAAATAAAATAGCATATCTGCGGGTAATATTCTTTCCAATCACCACGCGACCCGGCTTGTTAATCAGATCGATTTTTACATCATAATAATCGTTTATAATATAGCCTGCGGCAGCCACGATTACAGTTGATACGGATAGTAGGAAAAGATGAGTACTTAAAATGGTTTTTGGGTCGATCAAAAATGCTGCGGTGCAATACTGAGCAAAGCCAATGATTAACAAATTCCAGAAACGAGTGAGTCGTAAAAGAGCGGCTAGTGTAAATGGGTGAGTTGTTTGTTGTTGCATAGTTCAGGTTCGAAGCCTGGCTCGTTACCGCAACTGTTTCGTCAGGCGACAAATACTTTTCCCGTCTCGTTCGAAATATTCGACTTTATCCATAATGGATTTCACCAGGCGTATGCCTAGGCCGCCCTTTCTTTTTTCATGTATTAAGTCACCGATTTTGTCGGAATGAAATTGATTGATATTAAAAATATTTCCTTCATCAATAATTTCAAAAATTAATTGACCCTTTTCCGGCACATCAAGGTGTAACTCCAGTCGATGGTCGGGGTTGCAATGATGAGCGTGTATCATAAGATTTGAACACATTTCATCCAGCGCCAAAATAATGGCGGCCATATCAATATCCGCTAGCCCTTGTTCTTTCAGCGAATTGCGAATGAACTCTCGGATCCCTTTGAGATTACTAAGGCTACAACCAATGTTATACTGATAGTTCATTTATTAATTTCTTTGCCTCATCCTTTGAAGTACGTATATGCAACAAATCAGCAAGGCCGAGAATGACGAACGTATTCGCTACTTTCTCTTTCATGCCAAACAATACCATTTTTATTTCCTTCTCCTGAAATTCTTCAATATAGGACATAAACACACCCAGCCCTGCCGATGAGATATATTCTAATGCGCTGCAATCGACCAATATTTTAGAAAATCCATCACCCACGCTTTTGGCAATTGTCAAGTCCAACTCTATGGATGAACTCGCATCAATTTCACCGATAATCGCGATGATATCATTGTCACTTTCCTGTAATCGCTTGATGTGCACCATATGTTTTAAACGGTTTTACTGGCTTTATGTTCTTGCTTTGTTTATCGGAACTTTATAATCATGGTCGTATAGTCATCATTAATTTCATCTGTTCCAGAATATTCATAAAGCCTGTTGATGAGGTGCTCCTGAATTTCTCTTGAACTTTTCTCTGTTACTTCGACAACGGTCTTCTCTAACCTACTAAGATCAAATTCTTCGCCCTTTTTATCTTTTGCTTCGGTTATTCCGTCTGTGTACAGTACCATGATGTCGCCAGAAGAATAAGAAATTTCATTTGTCTCAATGAAGTTACAATAGTCTTTGGTCTTAATCATACCCAAGGCAGTTCCTTTATCTTTGAGATAATCAGCTTTTTGAGCTCGTGCACTATAATAGAGCACTGGGCAATGTCCTGCCCGAGCATAAAATATCTTTTTCTCCAGGGTATCCACAACAAAATAGGTGGCCGAAATAAACGAACCGCGTTCCAAACAATATT
>JBJXGU010000302.1:0-5648 GCA_046160245.1 Bacteroidia bacterium | reverse complement strand
ATGACTTTGATGCTTCTATATCGCACAAACTACGCAGTACACAGTTTCATCCTCTCATCTATTAGAAAATAAAACGAAATGAGAACAGAGCACGAAGGCAGAATAAAAATCGGAATCAGCATTGGGGATATCCATGGAATTGGTCCAGAAGTGGTGATCAAAGCTTTATCGGATAATCGCATTACACAAGTTTGTACTCCTATTATTTACGGAAACAGCAAAGTGATTTCACATTACAGAAAGACGTTAAGTTTACAGGAATTTAATTTCAATACCATTCGAAGTATTCAAGAAATCATCCCAAAAAAAGTAAACTTAATTAACTGCTGGGAGGAAGAATTGAAAATTGAAATGGGTGTTGCCTCCCATGTTAATGGTCCTTTTGCGATGAAATCACTCGAAGCCGCTACCAACGATTTGAAAAGTGGATTTATTGATGCTTTAGTTACAGCACCTATCGATAAGCATAGTATTGCTCCTGAAGGTGGATTTTCTGGTCATACAGAATATTTAGCCAAAGCATTTAATACTTCCGATTACTTAATGTTTTTAGTGAGCGGGAATTTAAGAGTAGCACTGGTAACAGGACACGTTCCGGTTTCGAAAATAGCGCCCTTGATTACGAGTGAACGCATCAAGCAAAAATTAAATGTAATGATCAAATCACTCAAACGTGACTTTGGAATTCGCAAACCTAGGATTGCCGTATTGGGATTAAATCCACATGCTGGGGATTCAGGCGTCATCGGAAATGAAGATCGCGACATCATTGCTCCCACCATCAAAGAAGCGTTTGCAGCGGGATTATTAGTTTTTGGCCCTTACTCATCGGATGGTTTTTTTGGAACTGGACAACAAGAAAAGTTTGATGCTGTGTTAGCGATGTACCATGATCAAGGATTGATTCCATTCAAGACACTTGCATTTGAGAACGGTGTGAATTTCACAGCAGGATTACCGGTAGTACGCACTTCACCAGATCATGGTGTGGCGTATGATATTGCGGGAAAAGGAATCGCGAGTGAATCATCCATACGAGAAGCTATCTATACAGCAGTAGATATTGTTAATCGAAGAGTTGATTACGATGAAGTGAATGAAAAACCACTTGCGTTTGGAAAATTGACGGGGGAACGTTGATAATTCAACAACAACCCCCACAACCTTGGATTTAAACCCAAGGTTGTGGGGGTTGAACCCATTTACCTTTATAACTATTCTTCCTTTAAAAGGACTTCAACTTCGATTTTTAATAAAGGAAGATTTTTTATAATTAAGCCCCAAATCACATCATCAGATACAGAATCGTATCCATGAATAATTCTATTGCGAACATCAACAATTTTTCTAGAATTTGAAATGACAATTCCATCATCCACTTTCAGAACTCGATTCATTGCTTCACCAATAATTTCGATATTTCTTTCGACTGCTCTCTTTGTCTTCAAATCACTTTTATAAACTTCAAATAACATTGGATAGTCAATAAAATAGCTTTCAATTTCATTAATTGAAACGAGAATATCAAAAAGCCTAGTTTTGATGTTGTTATCCATAAATCAATTTTCGATTTTGAATAAGCAGATTTCGAAAATATGGATTCTTTAAGGCTTTTTCCTCGAGAAGATCAACTTTCCTATTTAAAATATCTTCTAATGAGAACTTAAGATTATAATAATTATCTCCATAATCGAGGACATCTATTTGCTCGAAATCAACGACTAAGTCGATATCACTATTCACATTAAATTTTTCGTTTAAAACGGATCCGAAAGCGTACAAAGACTTTACCCTATGCGATTTACAAAGATTAAATATTTCTGCTTTATATTCTTCAATCAAGCTCATCTAATCAATTCATTAATTAATTACAAATCAAAATTACCAAAAAAAAAATAAACATACTCTGCTTCTATAGATAATTTAATCAACTTCCGTCTTTAAATTTATTTTAACTACGTATATTATCATCGCATCAAATACATTTTACCCCAACCGTTTTTGAAATATTGGTCGGCGTTGGTTTCTCTCTTTTCGATATCGGAGCCGTTGATGCCGGTGATCACGCGATAAACATAAACGCCATTAGCTAATTGATCACCGAACTCATCTTTACCATCCCATGCATAATCAGTAATATTTCTACCGATTCGAATAGCACCCAATTCTTCTCTCATAATTTCACGAACTACTTTTCCGGTGACGGTCATGATTTGAATTTTAAATTCAGTAGGAACTTCAGATCCTGTAAGCATAAATACAAATCGAGTAGATGTACTAAATGGATTTGGATAATTCACTACTTCCGTGATGGTGCTCTTATTGATCACTTCAAATTGAATTTTGTAATCAAAGATTCCGCTTAGGTTTCCAGTTTCGTCTTTGGCTTCAACTGCCAATTCATACACTCCATCCACTAAAAGATGAGGATGATAATCGATTCGGAAACTATTGTTTGGCAATGCGGCAGGAAGCCAACCCAACAGCGTATTCGTAACGATTGATCCGGGTGCGGGCTCGAAGTGTAAATACTGCAATTGACCGGATGGCGAGCGCAATGAAATACGGAAATTTGAAGTGTCGTTTAATGCTAAATATTTATTCTCATCCTTCAGCTTCATTAAAATCTCTGGACGCGATGAAACGATATCACCATTCAAAATATGCAAACCATCAAAGGTCACATCCAACAATGGATTCGTAATATCGGGAGTTACCGTAAACTTCAAACTTGTAATATTATTAAAATGATATTGTTCGGGTTGATCTTTATTTGGATTGGCTTCAATCCACAAGCTATTTGTACCAGTGTAGGTAAGTGAACTAAAGCTCACATGGCACATGATGGTATCGCCAGCTGGGAGGTCACGGTGAAGCCTTACCGAAGAAATATTTCTGCGAATATTATTAGCATCGTAAACAAAATAATCCACTAATAACGTATCCATTTTGTGACTACTAATATTTTCAAATGCCATACTTAAGCTGATGGTTTCCCCTTCTTGAACCGAATCGTTGAAGAAAGAGTAATAATTCGTATTCAACGAACCTTCTGGAACGGGATCAAAATACACTTGCCATTTTTCCATTTGTGGTGGAGTTCGGAATTGCAAATCTTGCATATAAGATCTCAATCGTAAGTTTGGAAAAGTACTTGCACTAATCATACTTAAATCGATGGGATTCGTTATATCCACGAGTGAATCCATCAACAACACTTCTTGTCCAGTAGTAGCAATTCCGAATACTTGCAAATAGATACTATCAGGAGAAACTCCAGATTCTAGGTGTGTATAATTCCAATGCAACTGATCCCATTTGAAGGCAGGACCAATTAATGAAGAGGATTGAAACCCTTTATCCCAATCACGATTCAAAAGATAATCGATACGCAATGAACTATCCGGATACAATCCCTTTTTAAAAATCACTGATGAAGGATCACCCTTTTTCATAAACATCATAAACTTATCCCCATTTTGCAAACTACCAAATTGAGGTACACCTATAGCATTATAAGCTGAACTTACGTTTGAAAGTGTACTAAACGGAGCTGAAAAAGTAGTCCAACTCAATAAATAATCTCCATCAGGAACTCTATTCTGTATGAAATTATTTAAACTATCCATCGCTATTGGATTTGTAGCATCAAATAAGAAATACTTATCTGCACGATATCTATAACAACCCAATCCTGTAACACAACTATAAGAATTAAAATTTCCAAAAACATTAACACAAGAATCGGCGGTCCAAGGTTTTTCGAAATTAATAGAATCCAAAACAGCCACTGCAATTTGCGGAGTACCTGTGCAACCTCCATAATCCATATTCACTCCATTAATTTCATAACTCGGGCGATTTATCTCATGCGTCATTAACAATGAATAATTGGACGAAATATATTTCGTTTGTCGAGCTGAATCCACCCAAAGCATATTCGACAAAGTGCTTTCTTTAAACTGATAATAATGTGCTTGGGACCAACCTGTTTTGCCCGGCTTAAACAAAAATGAACTCACCTTCCACTGAAATTTAGAAGATATAGCAGTATCCAAACTCATAATTGAATCATTCGCTACACGCCAATAGTAGGCGATGTTCGAATCCAACGTAGTGGGGATGCTCCAAGAAATAATACCAAATGCATTGTTGACTACTCCAGTTATTTTATTAGGGCTATTGAAGAAATTTGAAGTATCCAGTTCGAAACGATATGACTTTGCAGCTGCAAACAAATCGGCCGTGGTTGCTTTCAACACAATATTTCCATTGGGAACAATGGCATATTCCTGAGGGAAAACTGGGTTAATATCAGTAGAGTTAATAAGCAATTGAGAATTTGCAACATTATTTCCAATATTGTCAATCTCATCCACTTCATTGTATACATCGACTGTAATTTCAAACATATTAAGTCCGGCACCATCTTTAAAATCAACAGGCAAGGTTATACTTAAAGTATCGATATATGAAATATAAGGAACCATAATAATAGTATCGCGTTTAATTCCAGAAGGCATAGTACGGCTGATTAAAACATGCATGGTTTCACTCGTATTCTTTCCTAAATTCGCGATAGCAAACTTCACAATGAAACTATCCATTTCAGTAGTTACGATGGAAGGGTCATAAAATATATTTGCATTTTTTATTTCATAATCAGGCTTTTCAAATACATTCATTTTTATGGCAGGATCTCCGTGTAAAGTCATATTCATACAAACACTTTTCACATCGAAGTTCAGCGAATCGAAAATATCTTCGACCGTTTTCTTCATCACCTCACCAACCGTATATCCATAATAATCTCTGAAGTTTACTTCATGAAAACGGGTTGAATACAAATCGAGCGGATCAATCAAACCCTTATCGGGTACTGCAATAAACGCAATGGATCCTTTTTCGGGTGTTAATACAAATCGTTCATTCAGCAAGCGACTAGTGGTATGAATATCTCCCACAAAACATGACTGTGCCAACACTACAGGGTAACGATCCTTATTATTATAATTTTCCGGATCATCGGTAGAAATGTCGAAGGATGTTCCTGCAGCGTGACCATAGAAAGTCATCATGCTACAGCCGGTATCAATTAATTGTTGAATGTATTGGCCCAAATTTAATTGAATGGGAGCCGTAGAACTTTTCAAAATGGTGGTGACATTTCCTCCAAACAAAGTATCCTCTATAATCTGCTTATAGACATTGAGCTTGCTTGATAAAAAATTTTGTTCATTCAAATCCGTTCCACCACCGAAATGCAACACATTCTTCATCCATGCAGAGGGCGGTAAAGTTTGTTGTAATTCAAATGATATTAATTTATTTAGATAGGCAGTTACATCCGCATCATTTTGTGCAGCGATACGACCGGTAGCAATTTCTGGAGTGAACTTGCTCGTATTTAAATGCGAAGTGAAAATTTGATCTGATGCAGGTTCACCATACGTTGGAATCAAATTCAAGCCATACGGCGCTCCACTCCTTGCATTTTGTGACAGCACCGATTTTCCCAACAGCAACATAAACTTTGGAGCGATGGAATTGTTATCGATAAGTTGATCACAGAAATTCCTTATTGACAAAGGATGCTTTTTAATACCCCAGGCGAACTGGTCATATAATTCATCAATATCAGCAAGCAA
>JBJXGU010000301.1:0-8940 GCA_046160245.1 Bacteroidia bacterium | reverse complement strand
AGAAGGAGATGTGATTTGATACTGTGTTTGCAAAAAATCAAGAAACTGCTTTAGGTCGGTATCATACGCCAATACGGTGTGTGCCGAATATCTTTTTTCATGCTTCAAATAAGAGATAAAAGTATCGTACTCGCTATTCATATTGATCCTTCTCTAATTACTGCATCGGCCCTACGCTGCAACCTAATATGTTACTGCTTCATTTATTATTACTCTCTGCTAAAAATTTACTTTATAGATGATAAACTACACAGTATATAGCAATAACAAAAAAACAATTAAAAAGTTGCATTGATAATATACTGCTCAGTTTATAACATTTAACTTTAATGCTTTAACCTACTCAGTAGTCAGTTTGTAGCACAACCTCCGCAGTACAAAGTAAAGATACATACGAATGAGTCGAAATGGTGATTAAAATGGAATGTTTTACACATTACTATGATTAAAAAAAGAAGCTTATTTCAACTAAGACTACTAAGAAAATCTAATTCTGAAGAAATGTTAGGCTAAAAATCACATCAAAATATAAAAAACGAAAAATCCGAGCTCTTTAGGAACCCGGATTATAAATGGCTGGAATAAGAAATTAAATTTCTATATTAGAATGCATCAAGTTCTTATACACCGCTTTCTTGATTTCAGTACGACGGGTAATAGAAGGCTTCTCAAATGCTTGACGTGCGCGCAATTGCTTTACAGTGCCCGTTTTTTCAAACTTCTTCTTGTACTTCTTAAGCGCTTTGTCGATTGTTTCGTTTTCTTTAATCGGAACTATGATCATGATCAAATTTTAATTGGACTGCAAAGATACACAGGGAATGATTTAAAACAAGGGAAAATTAATTAAAATTACGGTTGTGTATAAATCTTCTTTGCGCTCTATTTTAATATTATATAATTGATTTTCAATTTTTTAATTGTAATGGAAAAGATTTCTAAGTTCTTCCACTGTGGCCTTATATTCATTATCCAGCTGCATACACAAGCCCAAAAGTCCAGAATTTTCCAGATTTCGGCCTTTCTTTTCAATCTCCTTGCAAGTTTCAGATAGTCGCTGAGCTCCAATATTGAGACAAGTCCCTTTCAATTTATGGGCTGTTTTCCACATCAAGGCAAAATCACCACGTTCAAACCCTTGCACAATATTTTCAATATCAACAGGAGCTTGCTTGATGAACATATCGAGTACTTGTTGCAAAAAGCCGGGATCTGTTTGTTTACCGATGTCCATGAGTCTTTGAATAGCTGCTTGATTAATCAAAAGCGATTCTTCTACCTTCAAATCTGTTTTTCGTTTCATGTTTTTTTCAAAAATTTGGCTTTTATCTACATTCGACCATTTTAAGATCATTTTCTCAATATCATCTAAGCTGATGGGCTTCGATAAATAATCATCCATTCCGGCCCTCGTACAAAGTCCTTTATCATCATCACCTGCAAAAGCCGTCATAGCAATAATAATGGGCTGTTGCTGGCTGGGAAGATCTGCACGTATTCTTTGTGTAGCTTCTAGTCCATCCCACTCCGGCATTTGCACGTCCATAAAAACAAGATCATAATTTCGAACTTTAACCTCTTCATACGCTTCCTTTCCATTCGTCACAGCATGGATTGTATACCCTAATCTTTCAAACAATTTACCGGCTAATAAACGATTGATATCATTGTCTTCTGCAAGCAAAATTTGAATATTACTTTTTTCGCCTACCTCTATTTTCTCTTCTGTAGTAAAT
This sequence comes from Bacteroidia bacterium, assembly GCA_046160245.1. Taxonomy (GTDB): domain Bacteria; phylum Bacteroidota; class Bacteroidia; order AKYH767-A; family OLB10; genus JAJTFW01. The sequence continues at coordinate 7,204 of JBJXGU010000301.1, read as the reverse complement.
GGTCGTACTACTTCTTCTAACTCTACTTGTGCCGACTGATACACCTCATTACTATCGGCTACGCGAGATAAGAATGAAAAATAGAAAGTGCTACCTTTTCCAACTTTACTCTCTACCCAAATCTTTCCACCCATCAAATCAACCAACATTTTACAAATGGTGAGACCTAGTCCTGTGCCTCCATACTTTCGGTATGTAGAAGGATCGGCTTGGGTAAATGCAGTAAAAAGTTTTTCTGCAGCTTCCTTTTCGATGCCAATACCGGTGTCGTTCACAGAGAATTCAAGCGAGACTTCGCCATGCAATTCCTTTTGCTTTCGAATCTCAACGGTAACACTACCTTCCTCTGTAAACTTAATTGCATTCCCAATTAAATTCATGAGTATTTGACGCAGACGTGCTTTATCACCTATGATATAAGTAGGAACATCAGCATGAACATTCGGAATCAATTTTAAATTTTTCTCTTTTGCCTTACTCGACAAAATAGTAATGGCTTCGGCAACCACTTCCTCCACTCTAAAAGGAGCGTATTCAAGTTGCATTTTATTCGCTTCGATTTTAGAAAAATCGAGAATATCGCTTATTAACTGCAACAAGGTTTCTCCACTCAAACGAATCACATCAACAAATTCTTTTTGTTCGCCATTCAGATTCGTGGAATTTAACAAATCCGACATACCAATTAGTCCGTTGAGAGGAGTACGAATTTCATGACTCATCACTGCTAAAAACTCCGACTTGGCATTGGTCGCTTTTTCTGCTTTATCCCGTGCTTCCTTCAGTGCTTCTTCCTGTTTGATACGATCGGTGATATTACGTCCAGAAAACGACACGCCGGTAGTTAATCCTGTATCATCCTTTACCGGATACAATAAGATCTCATACATCAGTAAATCGCCTTTGTCATCCTTCAGCTCTTCTCTATAACTAACTGTTTTTCCTTGTAAAACTTTGCGGAAATTTTCCTTCCACAATGCTCTTTTTTCCTTTGGAAGCTGCTCTTCATAAAAAGCTCCTTCGTTCAGTTCAAGTCCGGTTGCTGTGAAAAAAAGTGCACGATAATGTTTATTTACCACCGTGATATGTCCGAGTGCATCGAGAGAAAGTACCGCTTCACCGGTATTTTCAATGAGCGCTAAAAGATTTTCGCGATTCTGCAACAAGAGATGTTGCTTTTGACGCACTTCGCTATTATCCAGAGCAGAAATAACCACAGCATTTCTCTTCGGCAACACGGCTCCTAAAAATTCAAGGTTGGCTTGCTTTCCATCCTTTCTCAACACTTTTCTCTCGGTGCGATTAATTCTGAATTTACCTGCTAAAAGATCGCTAAACCATTGTTGATGGGCATTGGAGTCGATAGGATGAATCAATTGATCAAAATTCAACGTTTTCAATTCATCGATATCATAACCGGTAAGTTGCGCAAAGGCCTCATTCACCTCTACAAATTCTTGTTGTGCACCAATTAGTGCGATGGCATCACTTGTCGATTTAAAAACATCTTCGTTAAATGAGTCTTGTGTACTTAGTGCTTTTTCGTTTTCACTTTTTGCAGATGGACGCACCTCCTCTTCTAACGAATCAGGAGACGAAATGGGATGTGTTATTGGTTCAGCAGCTTTTATTCCGATGGGATCATCGTGCAATTGCATTGGGAGAGCCACCTCCAGTGGATCCGCAAAACGACAAAACAAATTTCCTTCGTAGACTCTACTGATGCTAACATTTACTTTAAAGATACGTCCTTGTAAGCTTCGACAATCGAGCACTTTATTCACGAACGTATTATTATCAACCGCATTCACCAAGAGCATTGCTTCATCTTCCGACAAATCCTCTTGAAATAACTTTCTAAATGTGAGTTGATGCAAAAATTGAGAACGAAAGATCCCAAACATATTCATGGCCTTTTGATTGGCTTTAATGGTTTTCAATGAAATTCCATCCATGATGAGCCATGCCTCAGGCTGCTGTTCGAAAAGTGCACTAAAAGAATCTTCCACAGGCTTCTTCTTTTTGCGGCCTAACCACAAATACAGAATCACCAGCAAGAGCACTATGCTCAAGCCAATCATTAATCCTGTAAATGCGTTTATAACAAACATTGTTTTTTATCTAACTCCACTTATTCGTTTTTCTGTCGAATAAGTTACTATTTTTTACTTATAAATTAGTCTAATAGAGTCATTTTTATTTTGCCTCACCGTCCTTGGTAAAGAAATCAAAAAAGAAAACCAAAGTCAAGAGTTATTAATCAATCAACTTTTCCCATTCTTCATTTACAAAACCGGCTAATTCCCGGATGTAATTTTCCGAAAAATCAAAGCGAACTCCGGCCTTTTCATACACTTCAGCGATGGACGCAGTATATCCCATTTTCAATGCATCTAGGTACTGTTTAATCGTTTGTGAAGGATTTAATCGGTAATTCCTCCACATTGCAATGGCGCCTAACTGAGCAAATCCGTACTCTATGTAGTAAAATGGGACTTCATAAATATGAAGTTGTTTTTGCCAAAGAAGTTTTTTCACCAACTCCACTCCTGACCAATCCACCGATTTACTAGCAAATCGTTCATACGTTTTTGACCAAGCTTCACTTCTCTCATCAACTGTATGATTCGGATTTGTATAAATCCAATGTTGAAAAGCATCGACGCAAGCTATCCAAGGTAAGCCCTTCAAAACATCTTCCAAATGCTTCCTTTTAGCCATTTTCAACTCTTGTTCTCTCTCAAAATAATGATGCCAGTGCTCCATGGAAATTAATTCCATCGACATAGATGCTAACTCCGCAATTTCACTTGGTAAATTCTTAAAGTCGACCAATTCGAGAGGGCGATCCACTATCGATTGAACGGCATGTCCACCTTCATGAACTAAAGTCACCATATCACGAAGACTGTTGGTAGAATTCATAAATATGAATGGAAGTCCCGTCTCGTAAAGCGGATAATTATATCCACCGGGCGCTTTTCCTTTTCTCGAATCCAGATCAATTCGATTTGCTTTCTTCATCTGAGACATGCAAGAACCCAAGAATGGATCAATTTCATGGAAACAAGCAATGGTTTTTGTCATTGCATCATCGGTTGATGAAAACGGTTGAAGAGGGATTTTACCTTTCACTGCAGCCGAAACATCCCAGGGTTTTAGCACATCCAACTTTAATTCTTTACGATGATGCGCATCAATTTTTTCATTGATGGGAACAAGAAATTTTTCCACGGCATCATGAAATTGAATACAATCGTTCGCATCATAGTCAAACCTTCCGAGGCTAGCGAACATAAAATCTCTAAAATCTTTAAAATCCGCATTCGCTGCAATTTCATTGCGACTTACCAACAGTTCATTCATCAAATCATCGAGTCGCTTGGCGTCCATCGCTCTCCGTGACATTATCTTTTGATAAACTTGTTCACGTTTATTACGATCATCTTGTTCCAAAAAATTATTGGCTTGTTGCAACGTAATTTCTTCTCCTTCCCATTCTATACTCATAGCGCCTGAGATGGCAGAAAACTCTTGTTCCTTTTGCTGCAATTCGGCAAAAAGGGGAACATTCGCTTCTCTAAAAATCTCTACTCTCTTTTTCACTTGACGCAATAGAATTTCAAACGCCCGCCCTTGCAAATCTGACATGAATACGTTGGCCAACAAAAACTGATCAAGTTGATGACTTAGTGGAGCAATTTTAGGTTGAATTTCCCCTACAAAAAAATTGAAGGCGGAAGAATACGCTTCACTTGTTGTATCACAACTCATACGTATATAACGCCAACCCAAATCTTCTTGAAGAAAAGCTTCCAGTTCACTTCGATTTCGTAGCCATAATTTGAGATCTTCTACACTTAGAATTTTTCTGTTGAGAAGATCATGAAAAAAAGATTCAACGACTTGCCAATCACTTACTTCTAGTTTTTCAGGCAAATATTCACGTTCAAGAACAAGAGCATCATTATTCAACATAAGCTTCAATTAAATTTATACGAAGTTAACGTCAGCAGTAGGCTCACTTCTCATAATTAAAAAAAGAATTGAACAGTAAAACGTGAAAAGCAAAAAAGCCGACCAAGGGCCGGCTCATCAATTTATTTTTGAAATTATTCCTTTGCTTTTGCAGCTTTCGCAGCTTTTTTCTTGGGTGTAGGTGTATCGCCTTCACTAACCACTTCCTCCTTCTTCTTCGCTACCTTCTTCTTTACTGGTTCTTCAACAGCCACTTCAGCTTCTATATTTGCTTTCGCTTCAGGAATTTCACCATCAATTTCGGCTTTCATGGCGGCATCAGACTCTTCCGTACCCACTACTTCCTTTACTAAATTATACCACAAAAACATTTTACGAATATCCGATGCATGCACTCGCTCATCATCAAAATCGGGTAATATCTTTTTTAAAGAAGCTTTTAACTCAGCAGGATCGGCTTTGGTTGGAACTTTAGATGCAATGGCATCTTGCTCTTTCATTTTTTTGAATACGTCATAAAGGGGCAAGTCCTCATCGGTAGTAAAAACGGCTATATCTTTTAACATGGTGATTCTCTGTACAGAAGAGACAGGTTGGCGACGACCGTCCAACAATGATTCTACGACGAATCCGCCATTTCTCATTTGAGCTACCATCTTAAAAAGGCCACTCATGCCCGGAATTGATATAATTTTTTCGAAACTCATGGATTTAAATTAGGCTGCAAAAATAAGCATTCTAAATAATATAATCGTCCATCCATTCGAATATCCCGATTAGTCATTCTGTCAATTGATTACAGCGATTCAGAAGAGAAAAATCTACTCATTAGTTGGAAAACATTAATTTAGCAATTCTATAAAACACCTAAAATATGTTCAAAAAATTAATAGGATTTAGTTGCCTCCTAATTATGTCAAACACCTTAATCGCACAGAAATCATATCCCGTTAAGGATTTTTTCAAAAACGCAGAAAAAACACGATTTCAAATTTCACCGAATGGAGATCAACTTTCCTACTTAGCTCCATGGAACAACCGAATGAACATTCATGTTGTGCCCATTAATGGAACCACACCGGTTCGCATTACCAGTTTAACAGATCGTGATATCAGTGGATATTTCTGGAAAAACAACACTAGTATTATTTATGTACGAGACTTCGGTGGAGATGAAAACTTCCATTTGTTTTTGGCTTCTACGGATGGCAAAACTGAGAAAGACTTAACTCCTTTCAAAGATGTACGTGTAACGATCACAGATCAACTTGAAGATTTTCCGAATGAAGTTCTCATCGAAATGAACAAAGAAAATCCTGAAGTTTTTGATGTTTATAGAATGAACATCACTACCGGCGACATGAAATTAGTTGCAAAAAATCCGGGGAATATTTCAGGATGGCTTACTGATCATAATGGACAAATCAGAGCGGCTACCACTACTGATGGTGTACAAACCGGCTTAATGGTGAGAGAAAAAGAAAGCGATCCATTCAAGACTATTATTACTACTGACTTTAGAGAATCGGCGAGCCCTCTTTTCTTTTCATTTGATAATAAGCAACTATATGCTGCTTCCAATATTGGACGTGATAAGCAAGCGATTGTACTTTTAGATATTAAAATCGGAAAAGAAGTTCAGACTTTATTTGAAGACGAGGACGTTGACGTTTCTGATTTAAGTTATTCTCGTAAGAGAAAAGTGCTTACCAGTATTGGAATCGAAAAAGATAAATATGAATATGTCTTTTTAGACAAAGAATCCGAAGAAATGTATACTCGTCTTGCTGAAGAACTCAAAGGCTATAGAGTAGCGATTACGAGCAGCAATAAAAATGAAGATAAATTTTTAGTGCGTACATACAGTGATCGTAGTTTAGGTGCTTATTATTTTTATGATAAGACCTCCAACAAACTAACTAAATTACATGAATTAAGTCCGTGGATTAATGAAAGTGATATGAGCTTTATGCAACCTATCAGCTATGAAACTAAAGATGGAAAAACTATTCATGGTTATTTAACTATACCACAAAACGTAAAAGAAGCGAAAAATTTACCTGTTATTATTAATCCACATGGAGGACCTTGGGCTAGAGATAGCTGGGGATGGAACCCTGAAGTTCAATTTTTAGCGAACCGAGGATATGCTGTTTTACAAATGAACTTCAGAGGCAGTACTGGGTACGGTAAAGCGTTTTGGGAATCATCATTTAAACAATGGGGACAAACTATGCAAAGAGATATCACCGAAGGTGTAAATTGGCTTATTTCACAAGGCATTGCAGATCCAAAACGTGTTTCTATTTATGGTGCTTCGTATGGCGGTTATGCTACATTGGCTGGAATTGCATTTACACCTGATACGTATGCATGTGCAATTGATTATGTAGGTGTATCCAACTTATTTTCATTTATGAAAACAATTCCTCCTTATTGGAAACCTTATTTAGAAATGATGTACACGATGGTTGGAAATCCAAATGACCCAAAAGATTCAGTGATGATGCATAATTTTTCGCCTGTGTTTCATGTCGACAAAATTAAATGTCCTCTTTTCATTGCGCAAGGCGCTAAAGATCCGAGAGTAAATAAAGATGAAAGTGATCAAGTGGTTGCTGCCTTAAAGAAAAACAATGTTACCGTTCAGTACATGGTAAAAGATAATGAAGGACATGGTTTCAGAAACGAAGAAAATCGTTTTGAGTTTTATGAAGCGATGGAAACATTTTTGAGAACACATATGGTAGACAAAAAAGCAAATGAGCCAATCATTCGAGCTACTCCTATAAAAAATTAAGTTTTGAATTATACCAAGTCCTAGTATATTTTAGGAATTGCTATTAACGATTGTAAAAAGGCTGTCTCTTAAGTGAGATGGCCTTTTTCAATTTACTTTATTTTGTATTTTTAAGATGGGCATCTCCGTTAAATAAAATTACATCTTCTTCCTTAAACTTGTTGATAAAAGAATATGCCTTTCTTCTAATTTATCACACTTTTCCGCTTATTTTGGGTTTTCTTTCGAATTCTATTCAAGGCTATGTATAAAATTAAAAATGTTGTCGTATTAGGCTCCGGAATCATGGGGTCGAGAAGTGCTTGTCATTTCGCTAATATTGGTGTGAATGTTCTTCTCCTGGATATTTGTCCAACCGAATTACTTCCTGAAGAAATCGCAAAAGGTGCGACATTAGATCACCCAGCAGTTCGCAATCGAATTGTG
>JBJXGU010000300.1:0-2545 GCA_046160245.1 Bacteroidia bacterium | reverse complement strand
TGATGGATAATGGGGACTCCATTATAGGAATATCTTGGTATCAAGAGATGGTGATTGTTCCTTTCCCTGATGATAACCAAAAATATTATCTTTTTACACAAGATAATTCGATTAATTATGGATTGTATTTTTCTGTTATCGATTTAAGTTTTAATAACGGATTGGGCAAAGTAATCATTAAAAACCAGTTACTGTTAAATATTCGAATGGCAGACTGTTTAACCGCTATAAAGCATGCAAATGGACGCGATTGGTGGATATACTCAACACCTAGTAATGGAGTGTTCAATATAAATCCATTTTACACCTACTTAATTACTCCCGCAGGAATTTTATTAGATACGCTACAAAGCATTGGCGAACTAACAGGAGGAGGTTTCATTGAATTCCGCTGGAACAAACAAGGAACTAAATTGGCTTATGTTAATTACAGTGGGTTAATTCAGGTCTTTGATTATGACCGGTGCACAGGGCTTCTCTCTAATCCAATTACCATTGATACCATGCGACCCAGTTCGCCATTGCCTGGGTATTGGGCTTGCGAGTTTTCAGCTAATGGAAGATATTTATATATAACAAGCTCTCCCGATACTTCGAATTTATTTGTTGTTGATTTATTGGATACGAATTATACAATAACAAATATTTGGAGTCTTAACACACCTCAATATTATATCGGAGATATTAAAAGAGGGCCTGACGATAAAATCTATGTAACCGGTACTTACTTTGATGGTTTTACTTTTCCTTATCCATATGCTGATTCAGTGTATAATCAATATAACATGAACTTAGGCGTAATTCATTTTCCAGATAGCGGTGCCGTTGGTTGTAATTATTTACCCTATAGTTTTTACCTTGGCGGCAAACGCACCTATTGGTGATTGCCCAACAATCCCAATTACGATATGGGTGTAGTAGCAGGTAGTCCGTGTGATACATTGAGCGTAGGCCTCTCCCCCGGCCACTTTCCAGGGGCAAGGGGAGCTATTATGCAGGCATGGTACAACCCGGCATGGAATCTTATTCATGTAAATGCATCACAACTAAAAGGTCACGCAGGTATTATTCGTTTACTAGATTTGAATGGAAGAATCCTGTTTGAAAAAAAGATTGATAATATTCACGGAGGTTATTACACCAGCGAAATTTACATGAATGCATTTTCTTCCGGAATTTATTTTGTGCAATTAATAACCGACAAAGAGCAGGTGGCAGGTAAGGTGATGAAATGAATTTTCACAGATCATTAAATCTGAATTAAAAATCAAATTAAGATTCCTTCAACTTCCTACATCAACTTCTGTAGCTGAGCTCGAATACTCACCTTCGCTTCTACCAATTGCATCAACGCATCAATACTCACACGCTCTTGTTGCATGGTGTCGCGGTCGCGTAAAGTAACCATATTGTCTTCCAATGATTGATGATCGATGGTAATGCAAAGTGGTGTACCTATAGCATCCATTCTACGGTAACGTTTGCCAATCGAATCTTTCTCCTCGTAAATACACAGATGATCCAACTTTAGTTGATTCATGATCTCACGTGCTTTTTCTGGGAGTCCGTCCTTTTTTACCAACGGCAATACCGCTACTTTGTATGGAGCTAAGAAAGGTGGAATTTTTAACACCACACGGGAACTACCATCTTCCAATTGCTCTTCCACATACGCTTGCGACATGGTTGCTAAGAAAAGTCGATCTAAACCAACAGAAGTTTCCACCACATAAGGAATATAATTTTCATTGTCTTCCGGATCGAAGTACTGCAATTTTTTTCCGCTAAACTTTTCATGATTTCTTAAATCGAAATCGGTGCGAGAGTGAATGCCTTCCAATTCTTTAAATCCAAATGGAAATTCAAATTCAATGTCACAAGCAGCATTGGCATAATGTGCTAATTTAATATGATCATGAAAACGATATTTACTTGCTGGAAATCCAAGACTGTTGTGCCAAGCCATACGCGTTTTTTTCCACTGCTCATACCATTGCAAATCGGTACCCGGTTTCACAAAAAATTGCATCTCCATTTGCTCAAATTCACGCATACGGAAAATAAATTGACGTGCTACAATTTCATTACGAAACGCTTTTCCTGTTTGTGCAATACCAAATGGAATTTTCATTCGACCTGTTTTTTGCACATTCAAAAAATTAACAAAAATTCCTTGCGCTGTTTCCGGACGCAGATAAATAGTACTCGCCTCTTCACTCACCGATCCCAACTGCGTATTGAACATCAAATTAAATTGACGCACATCGGTCCGGTTGCGCGTACCACTGACTGGACAAGTAATTTCTAAATCAATGATGATTTGTTTTACATCATCCAGTTTATCTTCTTCCAATGCTGCTTTAAAACGCGCATTGATTTCATCGATCTTCTTTTGATTTTCTACAACGCGAGGATTGGTAGAACGAAACATCGTCTCATCAAAATTCTCAAATCGACTTTTCGCTTTCTCTACTTCCTTCTCAATCTTCGCTTCAATTTTAGCTATATGCTCTTCGATGAGCACATCGGCACGATATCTTTTCTT
>JBJXGU010000299.1:0-13814 GCA_046160245.1 Bacteroidia bacterium | reverse complement strand
TATTAATTAGAGGCTCTTGATTATTGGGACAAATCTTCTACGATTGCATTGATATGCGTCCCTACTGAATTTTATTAATTAGAGGCTCTTGATTATTGGGACAAATCTTGTACGATTGCATTGATATGAGTCCCTACTGAATTTTAATAATTAGACGCTCTTGGTTATTGGGACAAATCTTGTACGATTGCATTGAAATGCGTCCCTACTGAATTTTATTAATCAGACGCTCTTGATAACTGGGACAAATCTTGTACGATTGCATTGATATGCGTCCATACTGAAATCTAATTAGGTTGAACAAATACTTTTTCATTGACCCGATGATCCTTGAACTGCATGGAAATAATATAGATTCCCATGGGTAAGTCAGCCAAACTTTGAGCGTTGTTGGGTTGATTAATTTGCTGAATCAATCTACCATCCGTGCTAAAAATGTCTATTCTTTCAGGTGTATCTATGAAATGAAGTGCATTATAGTTGAATTCAAATTCACGTATACACGAAGTGACATTTACCACTAATAATTTCTTGCTACTGGTTCCGCATGCATTGGTAGAACCCACTTTTAGAGAGCATGCTTGAGCAATAGCACCTGAGTTTACAAGAACATTCGTCGTTCCTTGGCCTGATACTAAACTTAAGCCTGAAGGTACAGTCCATGCGTAGGATGTAGCCTGTGCTACAGCAGTGATGGAATAACTCAAATTGATACTGTTGATACAAGGATTAACCGGACCTGAGATTGCTCCGGGGACAGCAGGTTTTGAAGAGATGGATTTAGATTTTTCAGCGCTTGCTCCACATGCATTTTGCGCCTTTACATAAATTTTAGCATTGGCAAAATTGGAGGGGAATGTGAGACTCACAGTAGGCGTTATGGTAGTTACTGGCCCCACAACCCCATTCAACGTGGCTCCTACTATATCCGTTCTCCAAACATAACCGGAAGCACCACTCACTGCAGCCACTGAATATGTTTTGGTACTTACACCACAATTATTATTTGCTGATCCGGTAATAGTTCCTGGAATGGCTGGAACTGCAGAGACAGAAGAAACATTCAAAGAACTAGAAGTAGTACTGCAAGCATTTATCGCACTAACCTGAATTGCACCTGAATTGCCATTAGATGAAGCGGCTATGGAAGTGGTGGTAGAAGCACCTGTCCAGCCATTGGGAAGTGTCCATAAATAAGAGGTAGCATTCGGCACTGCTGGAATTGAATAATTAACTTGTATTCCTGTACAAGAAGTTGAAGGACCTTGAATGGGTTGAACGGGATCAGGAGGCAGGCATAACAATTCAGTTACTTGTTGAGTTGATGTGTAGATGTAATCACCACTGGTAGAAACATCATCATTGGTGGCATTTCCTGCAAAGTAAAATTTTACCGTTCCTGTTCCTGCAGGCGGTGCAGTCCAATTCACAACAAAGGATCTACTATCTAGACTATAGGTTCCGTTTAATACATGTGTTGCATTAATTCGATTAACTCCATTCACCACTTTTCCCAATAGTTTTGTAGCGGTTGGATCAATGATCGTAAGACTTCCTGCATTTTGATTCGAACTTGTTAAACACTCTAATCCAAAACCGAATTTTGGTGCGCCCAATTGAGAAACAGTAACGGTGATGGGATAAGTTTGACCAGGAACATATTGCCAGTTATTCATTCCGAAATTCGAAATGGAAATAGTTCCAGGTCCAGAATTTAATGCAAAATCACTGTGACACGATTGACATGTTGCTTCACCAGGCGAACCCGTTTTACCGGCAATTCCCGTTTGTTTGAACATTGAACTAGTGAATACGAGTATTGCACTAGGAATTAGGATGAGTACCCATTTTTTCATATTCAGAATATTTATTGCAATCTAGGATTATAATATCAGGTAAAAAAATACTTTGGAAATTTATTGAAATAATCCAATACTTTTAATGTTTCTTTTTGAAATTGAAGGATACGTTGATGAAAATCACATTAATTCATCGATTTTATCCAATGAATTTAAAAGCATCTTTACTGCATAAAAATCTGACTTGTTCTCATCGTTAAAACAAGAATCTACAATCAATTTGAAAATCAATGATTCAAAACCAATGTTTGGTTTCGAATAGCGGTAGCCACTTCTTCCATCAACCACATCGGCGTGGAGGTTGCACCTGCAATTCCAACGGATGATTTTCCTTCAAACCAGGAAGCGTCTAATTCCGTAGGATTGGAAATAAAATAGCTTTCGTCGTTATGGGCTTTGCAAACAGAGTAAAGTGCTTTTCCATTCGAACTTTTTTTGCCACTCACAAAAACAATGACGTCGTGCAATTGAGAAAACCGCTTGAGTTGAGGTTCACGATTGGATACTTGTCGACAAAGGGTATCGTTACTTACAAAATCTCCATCTTCTAAGGAGCCATTATGTTGAATAAATTTCTCTTGGATTAAGCGCTCCATCTTCTCAAAGCCCAAGGTGCTTTTTGTCGTTTGAGAAAAGAAATGTACGGGATGTTTAAAATCGATTTTCTCTAAATCCTCCTCTGAAAATACAACAATTGCTTTACCTTCAGTTTGACCTACGAGTCCGTTTACTTCTGCATGACCGGGCTGGCCATAAATCACAATTTGCCCACCATTTCCAACAATACCTTCAAAGCTTGTTTTCACACGATATTGCAATTTCAAAACTACCGGACAAGAAGCGTCAATTAATTCAATATTATTTTTTATCGCCAATTGATACGTGGAAGGTGGTTCACCATGCGCACGAATCAACACTTTGCAATCTTTAAGCGTTGCAAGTCGATCATGGTCTATGATTTCAAGTCCTTTTGCCTTTAAACGATCTACTTCTTCTCCATTATGTACTATGTCGCCGAGGCAATAAAGCTTACCATGTTGATCGAGTTCATCTTCGGCCATTTGGATGGCATACACCACTCCAAAACAAAACCCGGAATTACTATCGATGACTACATTCATGTGTTTCTTTATCTTTCAAGCTATAACGAATGATTAGGGGAAATAGTTTAAGAGGAAGTGGAATTAGACAATGCTAATTTACGCACCGCTTCCATCACAAATTCTACTTGCTCTTCGTGGGTTAAATAAGTATTGTCGAGAATGATCGCATCCTCTGCTTTTCTTAAGGGAGACTCTTCTCGGTGTGAATCTTCATAATCACGTCCCACCACATTTTGAATTACATCTTCTAAAAGCACATCAACACCTTTTGCTTTAAGCTCTTTATAACGACGTTCAGAACGAACCATCGGATCTGCCTTCATAAAAATCTTTAGATCGGCATGTGGGAAAACGGTTGTTCCAATATCGCGTCCATCCATCACCAATCCACCCTCATTTGCCGAATCTCTTTGCAACTTCACTAAATGGGCTCGAACCGACTTAATGGCGCTCACATGGCTAACTTGCTCATTGATCTCCATGGTACGAATTTCATTTTCCACATTCCTTCCATTCAAATACACTTCACTGAATCCTGATTCAGGATTAAATCGAAATGAAATATTGATTTTTCGGAGCACCTCGCTATAATCATAATCAAAATCATGTAACTCTTCCGGGCTGGGAATAGGAATATCGTTTTCGAGAAAATAGAGGGTGACGGCTCTGTACATTGCGCCGGAGTCAATGTAATGGATTCCCAATTTGCGGGCTAAGCCTTTGGCGACCGTGCTTTTTCCACAAGAAGAGTAGCCGTCAATGGCAATAATTAAGCGTGAGCTCATCGAGAGCAAAGGTAATAAATTTGCCTTGAATAATAAAATTAATCTACGAAAAGAAAGAGCAAATTTTACTGAAACTTACATTGTCAAGTTGGTGAAAATGTTTAGAAAAACTCAAAAAGTAAAAGGGATCTCATCAGAGACCCCATTCACCCAATCAAACCATAAAACACATCTTTTTCTCAACGAATCAATTCAATTCGCTGATGAATTATTTTTTTGTCCGTTTCAATGGTGTAATAATAGACACCCGGCAACATTTTTCTTCCATCTAATTCAAATTGATAAGTAGCACCTTTCTCTACTAAATCATCGAATATTTGTCCCATCAATTTTCCTTGATTGGTATATAACTTCACTTTTACGAAGGCATCTTCACGAGCCGAATAAAAGATAGTTGTATTTTCATTAAAAGGATTCGGATATGCTGAAGTTGAACCTTCCATGATCTGAACCGACAATTTGGGAAGGTGACGCACACCATCTATTCCTCCTTTCGAATAGAAAGAAATAATAAATAATCCTGACAGCATCAGGTAGCTCGACTTCCTCATAATCCCTTTGTGAGATCCAAAATACGAAGCGAGATGGACAAATTGAATTGATTTTTGTGAATGTCAATATTCCATACACGAAAAGCCCAAATTCGAAAGTGAAGTGCTATTGCCGAAAGGGATTTCTTGGAATCCAGTCCATTTCATACTTTGATGGCAGCATATGACATGCAATTCCATTCAACAATGTGTTATTTAATTTAATATAAGCCTGATAGGTATGAATTGTTGCTCCAACTGTAGTTTTCATTTCTAAAGCAGTACGACCAAAAGAAATGAGTGGAGATTTGGCTAAAATGGCCATTTCAATATAAGCGTAAAGGATATTTTGATACAAGGAATGGCTCATATTATATTCATAATCAATACCAATGTGATGCGCTTCAAAATGCTCATGATCTTTAATACCCGCCATAAAAGCAAGCAACTTCCCATTTAGAAGAATTCCTTTGAACTCGATATTGGATTTCAACCGTTTGGAAAGTGAAATCAAGTAATTGGAGTCATGCATTACCAAACGCACAGGGCTTTTACTTTGCACTGCTAAATACAATCGATCAATTTCTTCCTTTCGTTCGATGAGTTCATCCGTAGTTAGTACACGCAGTTCACAGCCAGCAATTTTCTTCTTTACTTGAACATACCGCTGGCGATATTTAGAACTCAGATCAGCAACATAATCGTCAATAGATTTCCAATGCGGGCGGATGTTCATTTTCATGATGGGATCCATCACCAACGGATTGAATTTTTTTGCTAATAAATGCTCTCCAAAAATGTCGTTTTCAACTGGATAATCTTTAGCGATTTCTGCCATCACTTTCCCTGTCTTTTCGAGCTCCTTTTTTACAAACACAAATGCTTCAGAAAGAAGAGCAGCTGCACGAATTTTATCTTTTCCTACAAACAAAATTCCATAATCGCCGCTGAGATACATATTTCCACAAATCACTAAGTAATGCGGCTTATCTTTCTTCACTCCAAAAAGCATTTTTTGAACCAACATGGAAAGTCCCGATATAATTTTACTGTAAGGCTCAAAGTTGATGATTTGCCCTAGCTGATCACTTGACAAATTAACAGACTGGAAATAATAAGCAGCAATGATCTCACCTCTTTCCTTCAAACAAACATACCTAAACGATAATGCTGAAGGTGACGACTCTTCCATCGAAAGTAAATACTCTTTTTCCAAAAAAAGAGTGCGATGCGGTGGTAAATCATTCTTCAACTCTGCGAAAGAGCTATAAATTTGGAAATCGGCTGTAGTGCTCACCTTACTTTTTAGAAACATGGGTTATCAATATCCTTACTTGAACGAATGACACCCGTCAATATTTTAAGAAGTCGAAGATAGGTAATATTCGATTTTGATAAAAGTTGCTTCAATCATCCTAAAATTTAGATGACGGAATGGATGAATTTGTTTCTTTATTATTAAAAAATTTTCAAATAAGATGATAATCAGTATCTACCTTATGTCAGTAAAAAGTAATCTCCAGGATTTGTTTTTTTATTTAAACAAAACTCGATTATTAAATTATTCTCTTTTACGTACTTTTACCCACTTATAAACTCGAATAAAGTCAGAATGAAGAATATTATTTTAGCAGTAAGTATAGTTATCATCTCATGTAACCACACTTGTGCACAACTGCTTAATTATCCTAAAACAAAAAAGGTTGAACAGACGGATGATTACCATGGCACCAAAGTAACAGATCCATATCGCTGGCTGGAAGATGATCATTCCCTCGAGACGAAAGCCTGGGTGATGCAAGAAAATGCGATTACAGAAAAATACATGATTACCATACCCTTTCGCGACACCTTGAAGGCTCGAATGACAGAACTTTGGAAAAGTCTTAGTTTTGGTGTTCCTTTTAAATGCGGCAAATCCTATTTTTATTATCGACACGATGGTGTACAAAATCAACCCGTGTTATTTTATTATAAAAGCCTTGAACATGTTCCTTTTAGTTATTTTGATCCCAATAAAATTTCTGAACAAGGAACCACGGCAATAACGCAAACAATTCCATCTCCCGATGGCACCTATTTAGCATTTCAAGTTTCAAAAGCCGGGAGTGACTGGAATATTATTAAAATAAATGATACGAAGACTATGAAATCACTTCCCGATGTGATCTCCGGAGTGAAGTTTAGTTCAGTGGCCTGGTATAAGAATGGATTTTATTACAGCCGCTATGAAAACAAAGGCAACTTAAATGCCATCAACGAATTCCATAAAGTTTATTATCATTTACTCAATACCCCTCAAGAACAAGATGTATTAGTATGGGATGATAAAGAACATCCTAAAAGAAATTTTAACGCCACAGTATCTGACGACGAACGATTTTTAATTATCTCAGGAAGTGAGTCTACCTCCGGAAACTCAGTGTATTTTCAAGATTTATTAAATCCTTCCTCTAAACTAACAGCCATCGTAAAAGGATTTGATCATGATTTTGATTTCTTAGGTAATACAGGTGATCGCCTTTTGTTCTTGACCAATTATAAAGCAAGCAGAAACAAGATTATTTCGATTGATACTAAAAATGTTGGTGAAGCGAATTGGAAAGATTTAATTGCTGAGCAAAAAGACATCTTAAAATCAGCATCCTTAGGCTTTAAAAACATCATCACCCATTACATGAAAGATGCGAGTAGTCATCTATATGTATTTGATATAAATGGGTTGAAACCTTACGAAATTCCGTTAACTGGATTTGGCACTATTGAATCGATTTCAGCATCAAAGTCTGACAGTAATCTATTTTTTAATTACACCACATTTACAGCTCCTTCTATAGTATATCGCTATAACTTAAAGACCGCTCGTCTTGCTTTACAGTTCAAATCACAGCTTTCATATAACAGCGACGACTTGGAAACCAAGCAAGTATTTTATTCCAGTAAAGACGGCACTAAAATCCCGATGTTCTTGGTGCATAAAAAAGGGGTAGTTCCTAACGGTGACCTCCCTACCCTATTATTTGGTTATGGCGGATTTAATATCAGTAAGACACCGGAATTTAAGCCGGAACGATTGGTGTTTCTAGAACAAGGCGGTTTGCTAGCAGTTCCTAATCTACGCGGAGGTGGCGAATATGGAAGCGATTGGCACGAGGCCGGAACCAAGCTAAAAAAGCAAAACGTTTTTGATGATTTTATTGCTGCAGCAGAATATCTCATCAAAGAAAAGTACACCAATTCTAATCGACTTGCCATTAGCGGTCGCTCTAACGGTGGATTGCTGGTGGGTGCTGTCATGACCCAACGTCCCGAACTCTTTAAAGTAGCCTTGCCGGCTGTGGGTGTAATGGATATGTTGCGCTTTCAAAAATTCACTATAGGTTGGGCCTGGACCACTGACTTTGGCAGTAGTGAAAATGCAGAAGAGTTTAAAGCTATCTATAAATATTCTCCGCTGCATAATATCAGAACCGGAGTTAAATATCCTGCAACGATGATTACAACGGCTGATCACGATGATCGCGTTGTTCCTGGACATTCATTTAAGTTTGCTGCACAGCTGCAAGAAAATCATCAAGGAGAAAATCCGGTATTGATTCGAGTAGATGTAGATGCGGGTCATGGATCAGGAAAACCAACTGGAAAATTAATTAATGAACAAAGTGATATCTTCGCCTTTCTGTTCTATAACTTGGGGATGAAATTATGAGAAAATATATAAACTATTTTTTAGGAGTGATGGTTATCTTAAGTTTTTCTGCTTGCAAGGAAGCAAATAACTTAGGTAGCATGCAATTCAAATTTACAGGAGCAAAGGATACTCTCGTTTATTTAGGATCGAGTACCACGTTGAACCTAAAAATCTTCTTTTTAGGAGGAGAATCTGAAACCGTTGATTTATCTATTCTAGGCCAGGGAAATGGCACCAGCATTACTTTTTCACGTACCACTATTGAACCTGGAGAATCATGTTCAATGATTATCACATCGGTGGCTACGGCAGATACGGGCTATTTTCCTATAATTTTAAAAGGAGTAACTCCTTCTGGCGGATTAGTCACGCGTGAATTTATGTTACATGTTGCCAAACCCATCAACAAACCGCCAAGAATTTTTTTACTGGGTTCTCCCAATTTCATCGTAACATTAAATTCAAGTTATACAGAACCTGGATACACAGCTGGTGACGAAGAAGATGGAGACATTACCACTCAAGTAACTGTTTCAGGATCCATCAATGTAGATTCGGTGGGATTGTATTATATTTCCTATGTTGTAACCGATTCTGAAGGATTGAAAGATAGCGTTGTGCGAATTATCAACGTGAGAAATTCTTTAAACTATTTGAATGGATCACATAGTGTAGTCACTACTGATTTATCAAACGGAAGTACAAGGACATGGTTAACCACTTTATCGGCTTCCGTAAGTGTGAATAATCAAATTAAAATTTTTAAAATATCAAACTGTTTTTTAGCGAATCCCATACTCACCTATGATCCGGTAAAAGATTCACTCTTTCTGCCGTCACAATCATTTATTTGCATCACACCTAACGATACGTTACAACATACATTCGAAGGAAAGGGTAAAATCATTCAGGGTACTATCAAGCGAATAACTTTATATTATACCAATTCTTATATTGACACGTTAGGAAACCCAATTCTCTTAAATTTAAGAGATGATTATCAATTATTTTAACTGAATTATTTACGCATAAAGCATTCTACGCAAATAATTAATTTGTCCATTGTGGTAGGCAAGATGAGCCAAAAGATGCGAAAGTGCCACACTCACTTTTACCATTTTACCTTTAAAGTCGCTGGGGAAAATTTCGTTTTCTTGTGCTTCTGTCATGGATGATAAAGTAGTTTTAACCACCTGATGTGCTTTTTCAATTTGCTCCAACACGAAATCCTTTGATTGACCCTTCAGCGAAAACTCTAAATCTCTATCGCGCACATATCCGGTATTTCCCAACAAAGCGCCAACAAAATGCTGAAGATTTCCAGCCAAATGCAAGGCCAGGTTTCCGGGAGAATTGGTTACGCCTTTCGGAACCATCCATAAACTTGCATCATTGGGAAAAGCTTCAATTTCTGCTTTTAATTGATTGATGTGATTTTCAAATTGAAATAATGCTGCCATAAATTAGTTGAATTGAAAGCGAAGTTTCGCTATGGTTAGTTCTTATCAATAAATTAAATTCTAAAAGCCCGGTATCATTCCCTTCCCTGCTGATTTCATCTCGGCTTCAAAAACTTTTTCAGCGTCGTCCAATGCTCGGTTCATGGCCACTTCAATCAGCTCCTCCACCTCCAATTTCTTCTCAGGAAAAAGAAGATGGTCGGCGATATCAATCGAAATTAATTTTCTATTTCCATTCATGGTTACTTGAATCTCCTTATCGCCGGCATAGCCTATCACTTGAATCGCATTCAATCTCTCCTTGGCAGCCTCCATATTCTTTTTCAGCTCCCCCATTTTTCCCATTAAATCGAACATACTTTCTAAAGATATTAGAATGCTAAATTAAAAATTCTGTCCAGTTTATAGGTCCGAATGGTTATAGATTTTCCGAAAAAACTCATGATTCCATCGACAAAAACAAAAATATTATCGATAAATGCTCCAAATTATTGTGGATTCAATCTTTTCGTTACATTAGAGCCGAAATATTAACCAATCTATGAGCGAAATAAAATCAATGGCCCATCCTAGAGGCCTTTATGTACTCTTCATCACAGAGATGTGGGAGCGATTCAGTTACTATGGCATGCGCGCCATCTTCGTATTGTTCTTAACAAAAGCACTGTTATTGAGCGACAAAGATGCTTCCAACATTTATGGAAGCTTTACAGGATTGGTGTATCTCACCCCATTAATTGGAGGATACATTAGTGATCGTTACTGGGGAAATAGACGAAGTATTTTCATTGGAGGTATTATGATGGGTATTGGTCAAATCCTGATGTTCATGTCGGGAAATACCTTGGGTTCACCTTTAGCAAATCCGCTGATGTTATCCGGTTTAACTTTGTTAATTATCGGAAATGGATTTTTCAAACCGAATATTTCAACTATGGTTGGACAATTATATCCACGAAATGATGGACGTGTGGATGGAGCCTTTACCATTTTTTATATGGGTATTAACTTGGGTGCATTCTTTGCTCCACTTATTTGCGGTGGATTAGGAGACACAGGAGATGTTGGTGATTTCAAATGGGGATTTTTGGCAGCAGGTGTTGGAATGATTGTATCCGTGATCACCTTTGAATTCTTAAAAAATAAATATTTAGTTGGACCTGAAGGTGCGCCCATTGGACTACCGCCTAGTCACTACGAAGTTTCGGCAGAAGATAAAGCAGCGAAAAGTGTTCCTGTAAATTATTCGAAAATGGGATTGATTGTAGTCATTGGTATTGTGTTGGCCTTGATCTTTCATTATCAAATGGGAATGGATGTGATTGGCGGATTTATTTTCGCTTCGGCGGTGGCTGTTCCGGCATTAATCATTACCGATTCTTCTCTTACTAAAGATGAAAAAGAAAGGATTTGGGTTATATTTATTCTTGCCTTCTTTGTCGTATTCTTCTGGAGTGCATTTGAACAAGCTGGTGCATCTTTAACTTTATTTGCCGACAAACAAACCGACCGACATATTGGAAGTTGGGAAATGCCTGCATCGTGGTTTCAATCCATCAATCCTTTAGGAATTATTTTATTAGCTCCACTTTTTAGTAGCTTATGGGTTGGACTAAATGCAAGAAAAAAAGAACCAAGTTCTCCTCTTAAAATGGCTTTAGGTCTAGCCTTATTATGTGTTGGGTACATTGTCATTGCAAAAGGAGTTGCAGGAGTAGATTCTTCTACAAAAATTTCCATGTGGTGGCTAGTTACTTTATATGTGTTGCATACAATGGGTGAGCTTTGCTTGTCGCCGATTGGATTATCGATGGTATCTAAATTAGCGCCTTTGCGTTTTGCTTCTCTGTTGATGGGCACATGGTTTTTAGCCAATGCAGCAGCAAACAAATTAGCTGGAAGTTTAAGTGCATTAATTCCTCCAGGAAGCGAAGCGGAAGCTGCTGCTGCTGGTGGATATCCGCAAATCTTAGGGTTCCAAATCGGAAATCTACTGCAGTTCTTCAACATATTCATTGTCATGAGTGGTTCTGCAGCAATCATCTTGTTCCTTCTTTACAGGAAGTTGATTAAAATGATGCACGGAGTTAATTAATTCAGAATTCAGAATTTAGAATTCAGAATTCAGAATTAAAGAGATCCTTGATTGATTTGAATTTGATTCTTCAATTCTTGTTTTATTAATTCTTAATTGATGCGAAAATTGATATACTAGTAACCAATACAAATGCAGAATTCAGTAGTCTCTTCTGAATTCTGCATTTTTTGAAAAGCAATAAATCACATTCAAACAAATTCAGAAAAAAATTCTGAATTCTTAATTCTAAATTCTGAATTACAACATGCAAACTCTCGCCGAAATCCAAGACTTCAAAGGGAAGTATCCTAAACAACTTTGGTATTTATTCTTCTCAGAAATGTGGGAGCGCTTTTGCTTCTATGGAATGAGAGGAATGCTCACTGTTTTTATGGTGAGTGAATTAATGATGAAAGAAGATGTAGCCAATCTTCAGTACGGAGCGACGCAAGCTTTTGTGTATGCTTTTACTTTTATTGGTGGACTCTTCGCCGATAAAATTTTAGGATTTAGAAAGTCGCTTTTTTGGGGCGGATTATTGATGATAACTGGATCTTGCATTCTTGCATTTAATCCGCATGAATTTTTCTTTCTTGGAATTAGTTTTACCATCATCGGAACTGGTTTCTTTAAACCGAACATTTCAACGATGGTTGGTGCCTTGTATCATGACAAGGATAGTCGCAGAGACGCTGGTTTTTCACTCTTCTATGCTGGTATTAATGTGGGTGCCTTGTTGGGTGGTTATGCTTGCATCGCTATCGCAAATGACTATTCGTGGAATTTAGCTTTTGGATTAGCAGCCATTGTAATGACTATTTCTTTAGTGACTTTCATCTTCACCCAAAAAAGCTTAGGCCCTATCGGATTATCTCCCTTTAGAAGCAAAGGCATTGAAGGTAAAAAGTGGATGGAATATGCGACCTACATTGGCTCACTAGCGATCATTCCCATCATTATGGTGATGGTTTCTAAAACGGAATACACGGATTATTTCATGTACACCATCGGACCCGCTACGTTGATTTATTTATTTTATGAGATGGGTAAGTTTAGTATTGCTGAACGAAAAAAATTGTTGGGAGCTTTAGTCTTTATTCTCTTCTCGATATTATTTTGGGCGTTCTTCGAGCAAAGTGGTGGATCGTTAGCAATTTTCTCAGCCAATAATTTACACGACACAGTTGCTGGAGTAAAATTAGACCCTAATGGTGTAAACAATGCTGCCAATTCATTATTCGTAATCATCTTCGCGCCCTTACTTGGATTACTTTGGGTGTGGTTAAGCAAGCGAAATAAAGAACCTAATACCGTAGTAAAATTCGGCTTAGGATTTTTATTCTTGGCGTTAGCATTTTACACTTTCTACGCTACACGTTTCTTTGCAGGAGCCGATGGAATGACGAGTTTAGAAGTCTTTACACTAGCCTATTTCATTATCACTTTCGGTGAACTTTGCCTCTCTCCTATTGGATTATCCATCATGACTAAATTATCACCTCAACCATTGCAAGGCGTAATGATGGGCATGTGGTTTTTAGCTAGTGCTTATGGACAGTATGTGGCTGGAATTTTAGGAGCAGGAATGGTTTCACCTAACGAAAATGCAAGTCTTACTGAAAAGTTAATCTCTTACACCGACGGATATCAACAATTAGCCCTTTATGCATTGGTAACCGGTGTTGTCTTAATTGCAATTTCACCTATGGTCCGTAAATTGATGGGCGATGTAAAATAAATTCCAAGTCATTAAATTATGAATATCTCAAAATACCTGATTGCTGTAACGCTTACGATAGGCGTTTGCTACACGAGTTCAGCACAAACAAAAGTTGCAACAAAAGCTCCCTCAAAAATTTCGTGGATCAGTTTTGAGCAAGCAGTTTTTTTGAATGATATGAAACCGAAGAAAATTTTCATCGACGTTTATACGGATTGGTGCGGATGGTGTAAGCGCATGGATGCGGGTACCTTTCAGGACAGTTTAATTTCGAGTTATATTGCAGATAATTATTACGCCGTGAAGCTCGATGCAGAAACAAAGGACACTATTCGCTTTCGTGATAAGGTTTTTGTTTTCAAACCAGAAATGAAAGCAAATGAACTTGCCATTTCTTTGTTGAGTGGTAAAATGGGATATCCTAGTTTTGTGTTAATGGATGAGAAATATGGCATCTTACAACCATTGAGCGGATATCAAACTACCGATGAACTATTGCCACTCCTCAAATTTTACGGATCGAATGCATATTTAACTACCAAGTGGGAAGAGTATTCGAAGAAGTAGTTACGCAGGTATTTTTTTCGAA
>JBJXGU010000298.1:0-2801 GCA_046160245.1 Bacteroidia bacterium | reverse complement strand
AGTTTAGAAAAACTTCGCTCAGAAAAATTCGGAAAAATAGCATGAGTCCTACCCTACTTATTTTTAGTATTTGTCTTTATTTGATGAGTCTGGTGGCATCGCTATTAATCGGAATGGCCTCCAAACGATTTTCGCCATCAGCAATACGAATTCCAATCCTAATTCATTTCGGATTACTCATCACTACACTTCTTCTATACTTTTTAAATGTGCCACTTCACCATTCATTTATGCTTATCACTTTTTGCAGCGGACTCTTAATTTCCGTCTGGACGCTAAGAAAAAAAGAAAATCCGTTGCCTATAAAAATTTACTTCGGACTATTCTTGCTGAGTATAATACTATTTATCGTTTCACCCGGAAAATTATTTTATTTGATTAGCGGAAATATTCATCAATATAAAGCAGAAAAGAAAATTGACTTACAAGACAACTACTTTCTGATTGAGCAGCGAAGCTTTTTTTCCTTGCCTTCCGATTCCACTCCTTACAAAATCGTGAAGCAAAATGGTTTTTATAAGAAGACTTTATTGCGGGATGTATTGGTTGAAGATGAAATCGATGAAGGAAGGATGATACTCGCTAATGAAGATACAATAGTTATTGAATTATCGTTTAAATCCAAGGACAAACAAATTCGAGGATTTAAACCTGGGAATCAGAAAAATACTTTGCGTAAAATAAAATAATTTTAGAGTATTATTAGAAAATTTGAAAATGAAACTATTTGAAAATTTGAAAATGAATTAAGTAAATTAATAGCCCATATCTTAAAAAATCATAACTATCATAATAAATCAGTGTTCCAAAATAACATTGTTTAACCAAATATTCATTTAAAGGACGATTAATAGTTGACAAAGCCGTTTAAATCCATTAATATTGTAACATGCAAATCATTATGAAAAAATTAGCTCTTGGGGCATTACTCGTTGTCCTTTCACTCCATGTTTCCGCTCAATCCAATTCGTCAGAAATATATCTTCTCGACATTGTCCAGAAAGACGGAAAACACATTGCCACCACACCTTACCGTATCACTCAAAATGATTACTATGATAATCAACCTTGCTTTAGCAGAGATGGACAGTTTTTGTACTTTGTAGCACGACCTGACACCATCCAAAGTGACATTTATGAATTTCACATCAAGAAAAAAATAATGCGTCAGGTGACTAATACTCCGGAGAGTGAATACCAACCTCAGCTTATTCCTTATGCGAAAGATAAAATTTCAGCCGTTATTGTAGAGATGGAAGGTGCGCAAAAATTTTATGAGATGAAGCTAGACGGATCTAACTATGAATTATTGATGCCTAACGAAGATTCACTCGCTTACTATTGTTGGATGAACGATACTACCGTAGGTGCATTCATGTTAAATGGCAAAGGAGGTTCCCTTCATCAGTATGATATGATTCCTCAACAAAGTATTATTTTGATGGAAGGTGGTTTTGGTAGATGCCTCGCCGTTATACCGGGGACCAACATTTTAACGTATGTACAGAAAGGAAGCGATGGTAAAAACACATTGATGCGTTACGACATGAGCAATGAAGAGCGTATGCCCATGCTTGAATTCCCTGCAGGGGTTGAAGATTATTGCTGGGGACCAAAAGAATTAATTTTCTGTAGCGATAAAGGAATTTTGTACATGTACGACACTAAAATAGAAGATACGAAATGGATTCCCATTGGTGATTTTTCTGAAACTATCGGAACCTTTTATCGCATGACTATGAATTCCACAGGCGATAAAATTGCCATCGTTACTTACAAAGGCGAAAAACCATAATTGCTTTTCCTGAAAAGGAAAAACTAATATTACTTTCTTGAATAAGGAATACGATTTCATCATCACCGGCCAAGGGCTTGCGGGGAGTTTACTCGCTTGTTTTTTATTGCAGGCTGGTAAGAAGGTTTTAGTCGTAGATCCGCAATTAGAAAATACTTGCTCGCGTATTGCTGCAGGTATGATTCATCCGGTTACAGGTCGGCGCATTGTGAAATCATGGAATGCAGATTTATTTATTCCATTTGCCAAAGCCACTTACAAAGACATAGAAGACAAACTCGCTGAAAAATTCTTCGAAGACTATCCTGTCTTTGAAATTTACCACGACATCGGTCATCGCAACGATTGGGCAGGCCGTAGTGCCAGCGATGGAATGTCGGAGTATGTGAAAGACGAATGCGATGCTTCAACTTCTCCTAAAGGGACAAATGCGCCATTTGGTGGCAGGTGGGTAGTGAATGGAGGCTGGTTAGATACCAGAAGATTTCTGGATACTATACAACGATACTTGCAAGGAATCAATTCATTTCACAAAGGCATTTTAAAATACGAAGAAGTAGAATTCGGTGAAGAGCATATTATTTGGGGAGAATACAAAGCCGCCAAAATTATTGATTGCAGCGGGGTGAACGCGATTTCACATCCCTTGTTCAAACATCTTCCATTTAAGCCTTGCAAAGGGGAATTACTACAGATAGAATCGGATGGTTTGCCTAAAGATTGTATTCTTCACGGAAATGTAAAAGTGATTCCGTTGGGAGGCTATCAATACATCTGCGGAGCGACGTATGATTTTAACAACATCGATGAAATCCCTACGCAAGAAGGAAAAGAAAAACTAATTGCCGCTCTCGAAAAAATCATCTCTCCCTCCTATCGTATCAGTGGACATTTTGCATCCATTCGTCCCAGCACTATTGATCGAAGACCTCTGCTTTCACAACATAAAGATCAACCCTTGCTTTATATTTTTAATGGCTTAGGATCTAAAGGGGTAATGATGGGT
>JBJXGU010000297.1:0-4525 GCA_046160245.1 Bacteroidia bacterium | reverse complement strand
AGTTTAGAATAGAAATTTTGAAGGGAGGTTAGATGTTGGATTTTAGATTTTAGATGTTAGATTTTAGACGTTCGCGAGGCTTCGCGATTAGATTTTAGACGTTAGTCGCGAGGCTTCGCGATTAGATCTTGTAGTTATTAGGGAAAGCTATTGATTTTAGATTTTAAATAAAAATCCATCAAAAAGTGATTTTCTGCAAAACTAAACTTTCATTTCAACACTAGAGAACACAAAAGGACACTGGAGTGCACTGGAGTTCAACTAGTTTTTTATTGCTCCCTCTCCCTTGGAGAGGGTTGGGGAGAGGCTAGAATTTAATTGTAGCAATTATCAGTTTTCAAATCGAGAAGTAAGTGTCGAATGTCGAAATTTTAATTCAAAAACAAACATACATACATACGAGAACACAAAGAACACTAAAGGAAGGAAGAAATAAATAGTCGATTTTTTCAAATCCTATTTACTTAAACTAATTTTAATTTACCCATCTACCAAATCCGTGCTAATCCGAATTATCCGTCTTGACATCTGGAGCTTTAGCAAAAGATGTGTCATCTGCGTTCTTTTCTACATTTTATTATATCGATAATTACTACTAATTCTAAATGTAAAAAATCATTGCAAGACTTAAATACTATCGCTTTACTAGTTTTTCATTTGCAATTTCCTTTCCATCCACATCAGCAATAATAACAACATACAAACCTGCTGTTAATGCATCTGTTTTAAAGCTGATTTCATTTTCGCCCGACATCACGGATCCGTAAAAGAGTTGATGCACCATTTTTCCAGCATTGTCGTAGATCCTTACCGTTATGCGGCCAACCTTTGGACTATTAAACTTTACAGTAGTGAAATCAATACTTGGATTTGGATACACCACAGCATTGTTTTGCGTGATGGGATCATCAATTCCAGCAGCTGTGGTTACCGTATATTCTCCAATCCACGTACGCGTTACTCCACCAAAGATGGTATAAGATCCATTAATCCAAACATAACCCGGTTGATTATATCTTGTTTGACAACCTGTATAATCACCCCAACGTTCATCACCAATTAGCATATTACAAGGAGTAGTTCCGGCTCTCAAGACAGTATGTGTGGAGAAAGCAGTTCCATCCCACATCGCTGCTGCAGATCCCGGAAACAAGGTAGCAGAAGAATACAAAAAACTAAACACTGCACGATCATCCGTTGGCGAGGTACCGGCATACGCTATATTCGGATAGGCTACGTCAGTAGAGGGCACCGTAAACATGCTTACGGCAATGGAAGGTGCAGTAGAAACTTGTGTAATCGTTCCGTGATAAATTCCATCGTAACCTGAGCTCGTATCTAACGATGTTAATACGAATTGAATTTTGTTATCATGCAAAAACGCTCCCATAATGCGCGCATCATTCACTCCTAAATTTTCCGGAGAATTGAGTTGATCCGCATCCACGGGCATGTGATATTGTACCGGACTCACTAAGGCCTGTATGGTTACTTGCTGCGTAGGACTTCCCATCGTATCGGTGATGTGAACTAAAAAGATGGTATCATTACCTGCGCTAAAATTTCGATTCGATAAAAACCAGGCTCCTGGACCGTACGTTCCTAAATCTCCTTTTACAGGACACAAATTTCGGATAGGCCCACCGTTATGACTGATATTACTGTGCGTTTGAGTCGCCAATGGTTGTCCTTGATAGCCCAAGTTCTTGTCAATTTGCCAAATGATAGTTTGATTAAATCCAGTTTGCCACGAAGAATCGTTGTATAATAAGTTCACTGTGATAAATAACTCTTCATCACTTACTGTCATCATCGGAAAATCGGTCCAGAGATTATTGTTTAACGCATCTCCCGGTAGTGTATAAAAGTTCCAGATACCCGCAGCGCTATTCGTTTGTGAAAACCCAAGAATGATCGCGCTAGTCGTATCATTAAATCCGTTCAACATCGCCAAAATAAACCGATCGGCTCCCGGATCATACAATACTTTCGGATCAAACTCTTCCTGCGTTAATCCCAAGGAGGCTACCAATGAATGCAAAGTCACGGAAGTATATACTTGATTAGTGACGATGTCCTTTCCAAAAATCATGGTATTATTTACGCTTGATACAAACCCGCCATTCGAAACAGCTACATCATTATCATTGGGGACGAATAAATTAAATGCGTTACCCAAAAAATTATTGAGCAGAACTGGAGCATTGGCTGTAGCTGAACGGTTGGCAGAAGGCGTGTTTTCACGCTTATATGCATAAAGATTCTCCATACTTTTCTTGGCTTCTCTCACCGTTTGCTCGTCGGTTCCGGGATGTGGCTTGGGTAATTTCTGGTTCTGCAATATCGGCATCCATTTATCAGCTCCCGGACTCAAATCATACACTTTCTTCAGTGGAAAATACTTAATTGTTGAGGAGGATGTTTGCTGGGCATAAGTGGTAGATGAGAAAACGGCCAGAAGGAGAATGAGTATGAATTTTTTCATAGGGGTTGAATATAGGAAGATAAAAGTAATAAATTGTACGAACCCCAAGCAGTTAATATGATAAAAATAAAAATGAGCTTGTTTCGTCCTATTATTATTACATTTGGTATAAATCTAATCTTTAACTACCATGGCTACCTTTAAGGTGATGAAAGGAGAATGAGAATGAAAAACATATTTCTTTTATTTGCAATTCTATGCATTCTCATTTATTGCAAAACCTCCAAAGCCCAATCCCGTAACGCCATTTGGTGCTTTGGAGATTCGGCTGGTGTTGATTTTACCATTCCTTCTAGTCCCCAGCCATATTTTTCAGCAATGCGAAGTAGGGGAACTGCAGTCTCTATTGGTGACACCCTTGGTCAATTATTATTTTATGCTCATACTGGCGATACGAGCAATGCAGTTAATTTTCAAGGGAACGTGAAAAACAAACTCCATCAAATGATGGATAATGGTGATTCAATAATTGGAATATCTTGGTATCAGGAAATGGTTATAATTCCTTTTCCGAATGATAATCAAAAATACTATTTATTTACTAATGACGGATCAATAACGTACAATACATATTATTCGATCATTGACCTAAGTTTCAATAATGGAATGGGTCGAGTAATACAAAAAAATATACCTTTAATAAATAATGTTAGAATGGCTGATTGTATTACAGCAATTAAGCATGGAAATGGTAGAGATTGGTGGTTATATATGCGATCAGGTGATGGGATAATAACAAACAACCCATTTTATACATATCTCATTTCTCCTTCAGGAATTTTATTAGATACACTGCAAAATATTGGTCCAGTAACTGGTGGAAGTTTCGTCGAATTCCGTTGGAACAAACAAGGAACTAAATTGGCGTATGTTAATTACAGCGGCCTCATCCAGGTATTTGATTATGATCGTTGCACAGGGCTTCTTTCTAATCCTATTACACTTGATACAATGCGACCAACCACTCCATTGCCTGCGTATTGGGCTTGTGAGTTTTCAGCTAGTGGGAGATATTTATATGTGAGTGCCAGTTCAACAATTTCATATTTGTATCAATTTGATTTAATTAATTTACCAACTTCTTTTACTCGAGATACTATTTGGACAACGCCATTTCCGGTTAATACTGCGGGGGATTTGAAAAGAGGACCTGATGATAAAATTTATCTTTCAAGTGCTTATATAGATAGCATGAATAACTGGAATTATCCTTATCCGGACTCTGTATATAATAATTATAATATGAATTTGTCAGTTATCAACGAGCCGGATTCTGCTTTCCCGGCTTGTAATTTTACTCCCTATAGCTTTTACCTTGGTGGCAAACGCACCTATTGGGGTTTGCCTAATAATCCCAGCTACGATATGGGCGCGGTTGCCGGTAGTCCGTGTGATACATTGAGCGTAGGCCTCTCCCCCAGCCCTGGCGATCCTTCGCCATCAGAGGAGAGGGGAGCTATTATGCAATCATGGTACAATCCTGCATGGAATCTCATTCATGTAAATGCATCACAACTAAAAGGCAAAGCAGGTGTAATTCGTTTGCTGGATTTGAATGGAAGAATACTGTTTGAAAAAAAGATTGATAATATTCACGGAGGTTATTTCACAGGCGAAATTTACATGAATGCATTTTCATCCGGAATCTATTTTGTTCAACTCATAACCGATAAGGAACAGGTGGCTGGTAAGGTGATGAAATGAGAAAAAAGATGGATCTTTTTCATGCATTTTTTTGTTAAATAATGTTTGCAGCTACAATCTAATAAATTGCAATAGGGGTAATTTTTTCTAAAGCATTTAAAATTGTCGATAAATTCACTACTTTTATCTATCTAAATCAACCCCAATGAAGAAAATAATATATACTCCATTCTCTGATGAATGGTATCATTGGGGTAGTCCGATAAGTACTAACAACTTTTCACCATCTCCCTTTGCTTTAAATGTTATAACTGCCGATGATAACAATCCACACAATGATAACCAGTGTAATGTTGCAGAGAATACAGAATACGAAATGGATCGATTTTTAGCATC
>JBJXGU010000296.1:0-6755 GCA_046160245.1 Bacteroidia bacterium | reverse complement strand
GATAGGTGCTGTAACTAAAGCATCAATAAATCCACTTTTCAAATCGTTGGTAGCGGCTTCGAGTGATTTCATCGCAAAAGGACCATTCACATGGGAGGCAACACCCATTTCAATTTTTAATTCTTCCTCCCAGCAGTTAATTAAATTCACTTTTTTTGGAATGATTTCTTGAATACTACGAATGGTATTGAAATTAAACTCCTGTAAACTTAATGTCTTTCTGTAATGTGAAATCACTTTGCTGTTTCCGTAAATAATAGGAGTACAAACTTGTGTAATGCGATTATCCGATAAAGCTTTGATCACTACTTCTGGACCAATTCCATGGATATCCCCAATGCTGATTCCGATTTTTATTCTGCCTTCGTGCTCTGTGCTCATTTCGTTTTATTTTCTAATAGATGAGAGGATGAAACTGTGTACTGCGTAGTTTGTGCGATATAGAAGCATCAAAGTCATTAAGGGATTTAATATTTAATGTCATCTATGTATTGAACGAAGCAGTCTGAAAATTATTTTGTATGTTTTTATTTGCCAGCTAATTTTTTGATGTATTCAAATAATAATCGAACACCTACTCCAGTCCCATTTTTCACTCGATAGCTATCATTCGATTTATTAAATGCAGGAGCAGCAATATCGAAATGCATGTAAGGATAATCAACAAAATGATTTAAGAATCTTCCTGCAGTGATAGCTCCCGCATAAGGTCCACCTACGTTTTTAATATCTGCTATATCCGATTTAATCCATTCGTCGTATTCTTCCCAAAAAGGAAATTCAGCTAATCGTTCATACACCTGATCTCCTGCAACGTGTAATGCTTTTCTAGTTTTGTCAGGCACATCTCCCATGCAAACAATTCCCATCGGTCCAATCGCCGCTGCGGCGGCTCCTGTTAATGTAGAAAATTCAAGTACTAACTCAGGCTTGTATCTTTTTGCATAATGCAATGCATCTGCTAAAATTAATCTTCCTTCTGCATCGGTATTTAATACCTCTACCGTTTTTCCACTCATCATAGTAATCACATCTCCCGGAACATAAGCATCCCCATCGGGACGATTGTCCGTTGCAGGAACTAATGCAATTACATGCACTGGAAGTTTTGCTTTTGCAATGGCATAAATAGCACCACCCACCGCAGCACCTCCGCCCATATCGCATTTCATAAAATCCATCGAGTTAGGAGTAGGTTTCAAACTCATTCCGCCCGTATCGTAAACCACACCTTTACCCACTAATACCACTGGTTTTTTATTGATGGCATTCTTGGGTTTCCATTCCATGATCGTAAATGTAGGAGCTTGTATCGATCCTAAATTTACAGCAAGCAATCCGCCCATCTTTAGCTGTTTAATCTTTGCTTTGTTCAACACCTGAACTTTGAATCCAGCTTGTTTGCCCATCAATGTAAACTGCTTTGCAAATTCAGTTGCATTTAAAAAAGATTGAGGTTCATTCACTAAATCGCGCGCTTTGAAAACTGCTTCGTTGAGAATATTTTGTTGCTGAATTTCTTTTTCGGTTAAGCCTTTTGATTGAATAAAAACAGTTTTAACAGCATGTTCTTCCTTCTTCTTTCCTGTTCGGTATTTCAGGAATTGATAGCCCGCCAACACTAAGCCTTCCGCATAAGCCAAGACCAAATCGGCAGGCAAAGTTGAATTAAGTGTGATTTGCTCCATTTTTCCAGCTTGAAGGCGAGAAAATTGCGAGGCCCCACTTTTTCGAGCCATTTCAAGCCGTTGAGAAGAATTCTTCTTTTCAGTCTCTATTTGTTGTAGGTAAACCATTCTATTGTATTGGTTTACAGCTACAAATTTCTTTTCGGCCTTCAGTTCCGACTTGATAAAGGCGATTTCATCCTTAGTAAAGTAAGAAGACGAAAAGTCCTCATTCTTAAAGAGTAACAAGATATGTCCTTCTTTACGAGGAGATGACAGGTGTTTTAGTGTGATCTGCATAGAGTTGCGTAAATTTGAGCGGATGAAAATACGGAAAGCCTTTGTCATCCTCAATTCTATATCGAAATTGATGATAACTTTTAGTTGAGATAAGGGTTGTTAAGGGCAAAGAAGATGAAAAAATGAATAGCGATCTACTACTCCAGCGAGCATTAAACTTTGAGTTTCTCTCAGCCAATGAGGGAAAATATCTTTTTGAACATGTATCCACTGCCGATTTGATGTATGTGGGAAATGAATTGCGAAAAAAACAAAAGCCAGATAATAAAGTAACATGGATCATCGATCGAAATGTAAATACTACGAATGTATGCATAGCGAATTGCAAGTTTTGTAATTTTTATCGCATCCCCGGTCATGAAGAAGCTTACACGACTACCATCAATCAGTATAAAGAAAAAATTGAAGAAACTTTTCGCTATGGCGGAGAGCAATTGTTATTGCAAGGTGGACATCATCCGGAACTAGGATTGAGTTTTTATGTGGATTTGTTTTCGGAATTGAAAGCCATGTATCCTCAATTAAAATTGCATGCACTGGGTCCACCTGAAATCGCTCATATTTCGAAGCTGGAAAAAATGTCGCATACCGATGTATTGAAAGCTTTGCATAAAGCTGGCCTCGATTCACTGCCTGGCGCTGGAGCAGAAATCTTAAACGATCGAGTGCGCCGAATGATTTCTAAAGGAAAATGTTCAGGTCGCGAATGGTTAGATGTGATGCGTGCTGCCCATCAACTTAATATTACCACATCAGCAACGATGATGTTCGGACATATTGAAACGTTAGATGAACGTTTTGAACATTTAGTGTGGTTGCGAGAAGTGCAGAGTGAAAAACCAGCACATGCCAAAGGATTTATTGCCTTTATTCCATGGCCTTTTCAAGATGAAGGAACGATGTTGCGTCGAGTAAAAGGAATACGTAATAGCGTAAGTGGAGATGAGTATATTCGTACCATCGCTATTAGTCGAATTATGTTACCCAATATTGTCAACATTCAAGCTTCTTGGTTAACCGTGGGTAAAGCCATTGCGCAAGTTTGTTTGTCGGCAGGAGCCAATGATTTTGGCTCTATTATGATTGAAGAAAATGTGGTTTCTGCCGCTGGAGCGCCTCACCGATTTACGAGTGATGGTATCCAAGAATCGATTCGAGACGCTGGTTTCGAACCGGCGTTAAGAAATCAACAGTATGAATATCGTTCCTTGCCAGAAATGATGGAACAACAGCTTATCACTTACTAAAATAATTTTATCTGACTCGCGTTTAAATATGATGATCCGAAATTCTACTAAATTGCTCTTTTTGTTCGTCGGAATGATGTTCATTCTTTTTTCGAACAACACTTTTGCTACTCATAATCGTGCTGGTGAAATTACGTATGTAAAACTTAGTACTTATACATACCGAGCTACCATCGTTACGTATACAAAATCATCAAGTCCTGCCGACCGACCAGCATTAGAATTTTGGTGGGGTGATGGTAACCGTGATACGTTACCTCGTGCCAGCATTACTTTTAATGTGGGTCCCGATATTCAACGCAATATTTATTATGGAGACCATATTTATCCGGGCAGCGGAAGTTTTAAAATGTACTTTTTGGATGAGAATAGAAATGCAAATGTAGTGAATATTCAAGGATCCGTGAATTTACCTTTTTATGTAGAAACACAGTTGATAATTTCTCCTGCCTTTCTTTCTAATTCTTCTCCACAACTTTTGCAACCTCCCATTGATGATGGTGCCGTGAATAGATTGTTTATTCATAATCCTAATGCTTACGATCCCGACGGTGATAGTTTATCGTACGAATTAGTACAGTGTAAGGGATTTGGTGGAGCTCCTATTCCTACCTTTTCTTATCCTGCAGCCAGTGTGTCATTCACATTAGACGCAGTGTCTGGCGATTTAATTTGGGATGCTCCTATGCAACAAGGTGAATTCAATGTAGCGATGATTATTCGTGAGTGGCGTCGAATTACTGGAATTGGATTGTTGAATATTGGTTATGTGACACGCGATATGCAAATTACCATTTATCCGCCTATCAATGATCCTCCAGTGTTTTCAACTATTTTAGATACTTGTGTTGAAGCAGGAGTATTTCTTGATTTTACAATAACAGCAACTGATCAAACAGCTACTGAAACGGTAACGCTTTCGGCAACGGGTGGGCCCTTTGAAGTCCTGGTAAGTCCTGCCACTTTTACTTCTACTCCTGCACAAGGAACTACGACGGGCGTTTTTGAATGGAATACCAATTGTGCGCATGTTCGAAAAACACCGTATGCTGTAGTTTTCAAGGCGAGGGATAATAATGCGCAAGTTGAACTTGCCGATTTGGAGTCGGTGAATATTACTGTGGTTGGACCTTCACCTAAAAATCCATCTTCCTTTCCATTTGGAAATACAATTCAATTGAGTTGGAATCAAAGTGCGTGTTCGGAAGCTGTCGGTTATCACATTTATCGTCGTACAGGTTCTTATGGATTTGTTCCAGGCTATTGCGAAACCGGTGTGCCTGCATATACCGGTTATGTTCGAATTGCTTCTGTGAATGGATTAGGGACCACGAATTTTACAGATGATAATAATGGAAATGGATTGGCCATTGCCGTTCAGTATTGTTATATGGTTACTGCATTTTATCCCGATGGCGCGGAGAGTTATGCTTCAGTTGAGTTTTGTAATAGTCTACGCCGCGATTTGCCTGTTATCACGAATGTAGATGTAAACACTACTGACATTGCTACTGGACAAATTTATGTAGCTTGGGGAAAACCTACCGAATTAGATACCATTCAAACACCAGGTCCTTATCGTTATATTTTACAACGAGCCGATGCTTCTGGAAATTTTGTAGATGTAATCACCTACACCAATTTGAATGATACAACGTTTAATGATGCTGGTTTAAATACGAAGGATGTCCAGTACCGTTATCGAGTGCAATTTTGGAATGATACTCCTGGAAATGTTTTTTCTGTTGGTAATTCACAAACCGCATACAGTGTTTATTTGACGAGTGCACCTGGTGATGAAAAAAATAATTTGTCATGGAATGTAAGTGTTCCATGGATGAATAATGAATATGTAGTGTACCGCGAAAATACTCCCAATGTTTTTGATTCCATAGGCGTTACCAGTAATCTTACTTATGTGGATGATTCACTAGTGAATGGACAAAATTATTGTTACTACGTAAAGAGTGTAGGGGAATATCTTGTGAATGGATTAGTGAATCCCATTATCAATAAATCTCAAATTTATTGCAGTGCGCCCATCGATAATGAGGCTACATGTCCTCCTTTGTTGGTGAATGGACCCAATTGTCCTGCGTTACTCGATACTTTGTTTTGGTCAATTGATACATCTTGTGCTTTTGATGTGTTTGAGTATAATTTATATTATGCAGCAGCAGGTACTAATCAGTTTAACCTCATTGCCACAGTGAGTGCGGGTAACTATTCTTACATTTATCAAGGAGTAAATTCTATTGCTGGATGTTATTACATCACGGCCACTGATTCAAATGCCAATGTGAGTTTAGCGAGCAATATTGTTTGTACAGAAAGTTGTCCGGACTATGTATTGCCTAATATTTTCACTCCCGATGGAAATTCAATTAACGATATTTATCATCCCATTAATCCATATCGTGATGTAAAGGATGTCGACATGCAAATATTTAATCGTTGGGGTGATTTGATTTTTGAAACAACGGATCCAGATATTGGTTGGAATGGAAAACGTAAAAACAATGGTGAGGATAGTCCAGAAGGTGTTTATTTTTATGTGTGCAAAGTGAATGAAATTACATTAAGTGGTGAAACGAAGCCACGTGTATTGAAAGGCATTATTCACTTGTATCGCGGAACAAAAGTTAAATAGTATATGAAGAAGATTGTTGGAATTATTCCTGCACGTTACGATTCAACTCGTTTTCCGGGGAAACCCCTTGCCCTAATTGCTGGTAAAACGATGATTGAAAGAGTTTATGAGCAAGCCAAGAAATCAACTTCATTGCAAAGAGTGGTAGTAGCCACCGATGATAATCGTATAGCCGAAACCGTTAGAAGCTTTGGTGGAGATGTTATCCTCACACGCACTGATCACCCTTCAGGAACCGATCGTTGTGCAGAAGCGTTGTCGAAGTTGGATGAGTCGTTTGATGCCGTGATCAATATTCAAGGCGATGAACCTTTTATTCAGCCCGGTCAAATTGATTTGTTAGCCGGCGCTTTAGCAGAAGAAAATGTAGATATCGCAACGTTGGTTAAAATTATTCGTTCACACGATGAGTTGATCAATGAAAATATTCCAAAGGTGGTGATAGCGACAAATGGTGATGCCTTTTATTTTTCGCGTCAACCCATTCCATTCATGAAGAATTTTAAAACGGAACATTGGCTTCCTCAGCATAATTATTATAAGCATATTGGTATTTATGGATACCAAGCGTCCATCTTACCTCGCTTAACACAATTGCAGCAAGGAGTGTTGGAAAAAATTGAGTCATTAGAGCAGCTCCGTTGGCTTGAACATGGATTTAAAATTCGAACCCGTATCACTGAATTTGAAACCATTGCCGTAGATACTCCTGAAGATTTGCAAAGAGCACAACAGTACATTTCTCCGTGATTATTTTCTGTGATTTAAATTATACCATTTATACATAGTATGTAGTCCAATTATTTATATATAAATGGATGTATTATTCGTGCAGTGAATTTTAATAAACAGGAATTTCGTTCGGTACGGCGCGGAGGTCGTCCAGGCAAC
>JBJXGU010000295.1:0-4931 GCA_046160245.1 Bacteroidia bacterium | reverse complement strand
AATTACGATGTTATGAACTTCTGCCTTTGCTGGAATTGAAATTCGATCGCCTAATAATGGATCCTTTTCTACTTCCATCACATTTAAAAACTGATAAACAATTCTATCATCTTCAAACCTTACACATCCGAACGGCATTTTACAAATGAATGCTTTACTTTCTGCAGATTCAATAAATTTATTGTTAAGAGTGCTCAACGAAGCATTCGCAATTAGATAATTCTGAAATAGAATTGATAAAAAAACGACCCTTATTAATGTTTTTTTAAAAAAAGAATTATTGCCAATTATCATTGAGTGTCAATCTAAGAAATATTTTAATTTACTTGTGCTATACCATTAGACAGATATCAAATTTAATGAAAAAATAATCCAAAACAAATTATTTACTGATTTCTTTACCTCATCTAGTAAAAAAGAGCAAAGTTTCGCCAAACTATAAGAGGTTCATTAAATTTCAATCGAACCAGAATTCGAAATTTCACTCTAATCATAACGCTATGTTAAGTGTTATAATTACTATTTACATAAATTTCAATTGCTCCTTAAAATATTTTCATCTACTCAAGTTCAATAAATTAATACTGAAGCAATGGAAACAATTTAACGAGGAGAAGTCACAATCAGTTTCTTTAATTCAGTTCTATCATCAAAGATCACTTTTAACAAATAAAGTCCACTTTCAATGTTTTTAAGACTTAAAGATACTTTTTGGCCCTTTGAAAATTTACTACTCTCGCTCCACGATTGAAGTACTTTTCCATTCAAATCAAATAACTGAAAAATTATTTTTTTTGATTGACCTGGATTAAACAATACAGTTACTTCTTCGTTTGACGAAGGGTTTGGAAACAGACTCAGCACTTGACTTTCGTTAAAAACAGAATATTCAATACCGGTTACTGTTGTATAGCAAATATCCAAAGTAGGGCTAAGACCAGGGTTACCATAATCCGAAGCAGCAAAAGTCATACTTGTTAAGCCCACTTCATTGATCAATTTTAGCATGATTCCATAACTAGTAGATGGATTATTTACGATATCAGTTATTAGCGGAAGAACATTTATTCCTAAATAATTTTGTGAAGAGCTAACACTTTGGGTAAGAGTTACAGCATTCACACTTGTTGTATTGGGTTGTGAATTCCATGTAACGCCATTCTCTGTCCAAGGTGTTACAACCCTTTGTAAGATGGATGCATTACTTCCCTGCATGGCTATTATACCGTTTACTGGGCTTGGGTTAGCATATAAATTTAATTCTGCTGAATTAATAATAGCCCCTGGAGGAATAGTAGAAAAATCAAAATTCAGTAATCCCCTACCGAAGCAAGGTGAACCTTGACAAGTCCAACTAAAGCCAGAAAATTCAGGATGACTACCATAATTTGTAGACGGCGCTACGCTTGCCAAATATGAATCTGAAGCAAAAGCATCCATCGCCGATAATGTAATACATGAGTCAGCAACTACTGTATATTGAACGATTAATTCGGGCCACAATGTTGGGTTAGAAAAATCACTTGAAGCAAATATCATAGATGATAAAGGGCTTTCATTTACTAATTTCAGTAAGAATCCATTATTAAGACCTGGGGCAGAAGTCATAACACTAACTAAAGATGTAACATTAATATTAATATAATTCTGAAATGAAATGCTACTTGGAAATAAAAGAGCACCATTCGTAGTGGTATAAGTTGGTTGATTATTATAGGTTACTGTTGACTCATTCCAAGGGGAAGTAACCCTATAAATCCGACTTGCATTCGATCCAAACATAGATTGCCCATTACCATTAACAGGCGATGTATTAGCATATAAATTCAATCGTGCATCTACAATTGTTGAACCTAACGGAATAGAACTCAAATCAAATTCTAACACCCCCCGGCCAACACATGGATTACCTCCGCAAGTCCAACCAAATCCAGCATATTCTGGATGTTGTCCATAATTTGTTGTAGCACCGAAATCCGCTAAATAAGCATCTTTGCCTTGAGCAGCACCTGGCTTAAGCTGCAATGTCACCACTTGGGAGTTGGAAACAAAAGGGAACATAAATAGTAATAAAAACAGAAGAACATTTTTCATAATTAACGGTTTAGGTTTATCAAATATAAATATAAACCCCAAATTTGAAACTAAATATTCCCTTGTGTATATAATCGGGACAATAATATACTATTTGCATCAGGAGCATTGTCTATCAATGATTTATAGACAAATCCAGTCCCTTTCTTTACAAAAAAGAATCCACAATCCTCAAGTAGATTAAGCTCCTCTTGGTTGATTTTATTCGTTTTAAAACCCCAGAAGCGAACAAGATTTACCTCTTTCAAGTTGAAGATATAATTCAATACGACTTTCAATAATTTAATCTTCGCACTATAATCTAAAGTTGAATTAAAATGGATCTGTTCAAGATACGCTAAACCACCTTTACGAATGTTAACAATGATTGAAGCGATAATATCACCATTCTCATCTTCCTTTACAAATTCTAAATACTTGTTATCATAAGGATTTCTAATAATTCGCCAATCCAAATAGGATTTATTTTGCTGTATTAGAAATAGGTTATTCGTATTCGCAATATTTTCAATTAACTTGTCATTTGAAGAAAATTCACCAAGCTTAACGTCTTTTTGTGAACCATTTTTTGCTCTGAACACTGTTTTTAAATAACTAAACGAAGTCATTAAAAAGATCAATAACTTTTCTTTTAATTTATTCGCTGTATTTAGTGAAACTAGATAAGAATAAGCTTTAAGAGGATGAATGACGAACACTCCCGATAAAGTATCAAAAGGTATTTGAAATCCAATTTTTAGAAACGGTTTTTTTGCATAAGTAAAACCCCAAATGCAAACAACTCGTCTACTTCTACATTCGTTAAAAAGCACATCATACATTTTCTCAAAAAGTCCCTTACCCCTATAGCGTGGATCCAATAAAGTGTCTTCAGATTTTGCAGTTAATAATATTTTACCATCTGGTCCAATAAAATTAAGAGGGATTGCAGCTTGTGAACCTATTAATTCTTCCTTATCAAAAGCGCCCACATAAATAGCTTTACCTTGCGGACCAGAAAGAAACTCCCATTCAAAAAAAGCATCAGGTCGCTCCTTCCCGTAAATTCTACGATAAAGAGAATTAGCCAAAACTAATTCGTGCTCCAATAAAACGCGAATAACATAACTCATACTTTAAACTCGTTTACTATTTCTTTAGGAGTTATACAGCGAAAATTATTATTCTTCAAATATGCTAAAACCTTCTCATATAACAAACAATATTCTTTGTATTTATAATCAGAGAGATAGTTATTATGCCATAAAAGAGAAATCACCGAATTGTATTTATGACTATCAATGAACTGTCGAATATCATCAAAAGCATCTGAACTACTTTTCTTTAAATAATTAAAATAAGTGGTGTCCATGAGGTTCATCGGACATTCAACAAACTTAGCAGCCCTACGGCTTTCAAACATATATGGCATATAGGGTTTTGAATAACCACTTCTAAATCCAGGTTTTTCTGCAAATGAAATACTTGAATCAAATTTAATTCCAGCTTCCTCCATCACAATCAAATCTTTATGAACATTTAATGCTAAGTAATGGTATCTATTTGCTATAATTCCTGGACGTATTCTATTCATTTCAACGGCAAAAGAAGCTTCAGAAAAACTTTTATGAATACCATGATGAGCACCTTTCGTTTCCAAAAAATCTAATTCTTGTTGTATACTTTTACTGCTCACATCATAATCGGCATTATTCACTCCTTTTTCAGCTTTACCCTTTACAGCAAGCCAAAAAAACGTAGACGTGAAACCATGTTTTTTCTCGATTTCGACAATTCTTCGAAAATTTAGCCAACTGGGTGTTCCAAAAATATTGTTAAAAAGCAAATTCAATAAATCTATAAATTTCCTTTTTTTAAGACAATAAAATCCATCTTGTAAAAGTGCACCATAGATTAAATCGATATCATGAGAAATAAAAACCGAACTCTTTTCTTCTGTGACTAAACTCATATTTCTTAAACTAGGATGCTCTGATCGAAGTTGATGAAAATATTGTGATACCAGATCTTCTCTTTCTACATTTAATTTAGATTGAAATGACTCAACAAAAGGAAACCGACCAAACTCGTCTATACTATTAGAATTTAACTCTTGAGCACAAGTAAGAATATAAAATGATGATATTAGATAATCTTTGGTTCCATCATGTCTACAAAAAAATGCTTGATTAGTAACAAACTCATTTTTAAAGTTAGGATCCCCATTTCGAATTCCAAGTATCAATTTTTCTTCTACTTGTATGTCGCAAGTAGAATGTGTTCCGATCTTAAATTGTGCAGATTCAATTTCAAAACATTCAATAAACTCAATTTTTTGATCACGACAAAAAACATTCCATATATATGAAACTTCATTATAAAAACTGGAATTATTCTCTATATAAACTCTCAACATCTTATGAATTCTTTTTCATCCAATAATTCAGTAAAGCAACTCTCCAAATCAACTTGGCATTTTGATTATTCCCTTTGCGATATTCACTAATTATATTTTTAAGTTTAGACGTCTCCAAGTAATCCAAATTAGGATAATCTAAATCTAATAACCAACTAAGATTGCCACGCAGCCATTTATCTTCGCCTGGAGTTACAAAACCTTTTTTATCTTTTCTTAAATACACTTTCTCTGGCAACAAATCCTTTACACTCTCTCTTAAAATTGACTTTGTTTGTGAAATTTTAATTTTCTCTTCACTAGGCAAAGAAAAAGCAAAATCAATTAATCGATGATCCAAAAAAGGAACGCGAGACTCCACTGAATGACTCATGGTCATACGGTCCACGTAATGCAGAATTGTTGGTAAACTAGTTTCATACATGGAATGATACAAATAATT
>JBJXGU010000294.1:0-7446 GCA_046160245.1 Bacteroidia bacterium | reverse complement strand
GAGGCCCTTTTTCTAGAACCAATGGATTTTTAATTTCTGAAGCGGAACTGTCTTCGGTAGTATGGAAGAATATTAATTCGATATCTGGTTATCGAGTAATTCCATTTGGAAGTAATGTAGGATCGCCAGCTTACATTCCATTTTCATTTAATCATAAAAGTGGGAATATTGGAAATGTAACGATTTCAACTTATAGTGCTCCGAATAATTTACCTTTTCCAAGTGCAGTAACTCATTTAAATAATACTGTTATTCCTCCGGCTAATAATGAAGCCGCTACCGTGGATCGTTTTTGGATGGTTCAAAAAACGGGCAGTAATCCAGTAGCTGATATTATCTTTCGTTTTTATCCTTCAGAAAGACCAGCAGGTATGTCGGCTTTCAATCAAGGTAAAGCGCAACCTTACCGTACTACTTCAAACACGAATTCGTGGATGCGTTTAGTAGCTCCATATACTACGTTAACCTATGCGCAAACTTTTGGTACAAATGGGATACCTCTATTTGATTCGGTTCGGGTTGTAAATTGGGATTGGCCAACCGTACCACAAAGCCCGGCACCGTATACAGATCCTGCCGGCCCCATAGGAAATTCACATCCATGGATTGTTACATTGAACAGCTTACCTTGTGGTTATAATTCTCCTTCCTAGAGTTTGATAGTTACTGTTGCGAATGTGACGAATGAAACATGTGCTGGATTTTCGAATGGTTCCATTAGCATATCAGTGACAGGAGGTTCTGCTCCTTATTCTTATTTGTGGAGTAATGGAAGCAATACTCAAAATCAGAGTAGCCTATCAGCAGGAACATATACCGTTACTGTTACCGATTCCAATGGAGCAACTGCTACCGTATCAGCAACTGTTAATGTAACGAACCAATTGCCTTCACCTTTAAGTGCTTTGGTGGGTCCATCAACAATATGTCCTGGAGCAAACAATATTACTTATGTAGTTCCCACTACGGCAGGTGCTACAAATTATCAATGGGTATTGCCTGCTAATATGACCTTGGTTTCAGGACAAGGGACGAATGCAATTGTAGTAAACTTTAATTCTAGTTTTTTAACAGGTGTGTTATGTGTAACTGCATCTAATGTTTGTGGTTCAACTTCGCCTTCTTGTTTGATCATTAATGCAAGTGCGTCAACACCGAGTACACCTTCCTCCATCACAGGTTCAGGATACGGTGTATGTGGGTTAACAAGAAATTATTCTGTGACGAATGTGGCCAATGTGAACTACACATGGTCTGTTCCGGCGGGTGCAACCCTAGTTTCCGGACAAGGTACTAATGCAGTTTCAATACAGTTCACAACATCGTTTGTTTCAGGAGCTATTTCAGTTGTAGCTAGCAATATATGTGGTACTAGTAATGCACGTACTAAAACGATTTTCGGAAGACCTTTGAAGCCAACCGTAATTAACGGGCCCACGCAATTGTGTATTACAGATACCGTAGTGTTTTCTACAGTTGCAGTTTTTGGAAATAATACGTACACGTGGACAATGCCTACTGGTCTTACCATTTTATCCGGACAAAATACGACTAGCATTTCGGTGAAAGTGGGCGCCGCGGCAGTTGGCGGAGATGTTTGTGTGAAGGCGAAAAACAGTTGTGGAAGTTCAGCTAATTTATGTTTAACCGTGAGTATTATTCCAAACCCATTGGCAATCGGAACAATTACTGGTAATGCAAATGGAGTTTGTAATTCTGCAAAAA
Organism: Bacteroidia bacterium; assembly: GCA_046160245.1. Taxonomy (GTDB): domain Bacteria; phylum Bacteroidota; class Bacteroidia; order AKYH767-A; family OLB10; genus JAJTFW01. Next base: position 5,721 of record JBJXGU010000294.1, on the reverse strand, counting down.
ATTATTCAGTAGTTAATCAGGCTGGAGTAACATTTAATTGGGTCGTACCTGCAGGAGCAACCTTAGTTTCCGGACAAGGTACGAATGCAGTTAGTGTTTCATATAACAATTCCTTTAGCTCTGGAAACATTGTTGTAACAGGAACTAATTCATGTGGAAACTCAACCAGCGCTTCCAAAACCATTAATGGAAAGCCAGCTATTCCAACGACTATAACAGGTCCAACGAGTGCGTGTTATAATGGTCAAAATATTAATTATTCATGTAGCAATTCAACAGGAGCCACAAGCTATACGTGGACGATTCCTGCTGGTGCAAGTTTAGTAAGTGGACAAGGAACTAACTCCATTGTACTCAATTTCGCTAGTACTGTTGGAAATGTTCTTAAGTTGAAAGTAACAGCTAATAATGCATGTGGCACAAGTTCTATTAAGACTTTAAATATTACGATGCTTAATTGTCCAAGAATTGGCCAAGATAAGATAGATGAAATAATGCTCTATCCTAACCCTGTAAAAGATGAACTTACCTTGTCGTGGGTTACTGATGCAGAAGAAGATTTGCAAGTCACCTGTATCGACATTTTAGGGCAACAATTGATGAATAAAAATTATCTGAGTTCAGAAGTTGCATCTGGAATAAAAATTAATACTTCGAATTTCTCAAATGGCGTTTATTTTATTCGCGTAGTTCAAGGCGATATAGTTCGAACGCGGAAGTTTGTTGTGAAGCATTGATGATAGCTGCTGGCTTTTAACAGAGTTGATAGAGTCCAATAAATATTTGTATCTGTCGGACACGCTCATCCTTCTTATATACCACTTGACATCGACAGTTGTTGAGTATTTAAGACATACGAGTCACTTTAAGTGTAGCGTAAGTATTTCACGGACGTTGATAGGAGGTGATTTTCTTCAAAATGCTTTTATTTGCTGTTGATTTCTGAACTCAGCTAAGCTTTTCTACATGAAATTGTTATTCTTTGCTTCAATAGTGTTAATGTAGGCTTTGTTTCTGGGACTGTTGAAAAGTGGGTAGTTTTTTTTCTTTTTTGATTTTTTTTAATTTCTTCAATAATTACTTTTGAGTTAATTCTTATCAGTCAAATTTTAAATCTGCTATTATGAAAAAAATTACTCAAGCTATTCTGTTTATGTTGTGTTGCATAGGAAGCATTCAAACGCTTTATGCACAAAGCTATCCTCCTGTGGCTAGAATTTATGGATCCAGCCCGTTTCAAGATTCCCTATGGGTGCTTGATGCAGGAAGTCCAACATTTCAAGTTGTAAATCGATTCGGACCTTTCATGCCTGGATCTACAATCAATGGGATGACAGGCTTGGCTTTTGATCCGTGTGGATTTCAAAGTTATATTATCCTAAAAGTAAGCGGTGTCACAGGACGCGTATTGGCTACCATTGATCTTTCCAATATGCAGTGCACACAAGTTGGGAATTTAGGGGATAATTTCTCCAGCATTTGTTTTGATCGAAATGGGCAATTGTTTGGTCTTACCGGAAATGGTGCAACCGTTCCTGAATCATTGTATAGTATAGATAAATTAACAGGAGCAAAAACATTTTTAAGTACGTTGGGTAATGGAGCTGATGGAGAAATATTAAGCTATGATCCCACCACCGATATGTTTTATCATTGGTCGGGGAATGGCACTATTGTATATGAGAAATTTGCGAATGTTGCTCCATATACGACCATTCCGATTTTTACAGGCGGAGCAAATGGTGAAATATTTGGAGCTTTATATTGGGGACCTAATCAATTCCTAGTTTCTAATATTTCTTCTAGCTTTAATTGGGTAGATACACTGGGAGTTTTTTCAACTTCTTTCGGATCTAACCCCGACGATTTACGCGGATTAATTATGCCACCTGTTTTTGCGGCAAGTACGAATTCACTTTGTGAGGAAGTGGATTCTATTTTTATTGCTTCAGATGCTGCAGATTTGTTTAGTGTGATTTATCATTGGGGAGATGGAACCATCGATACTTTAATTTCAGGAACAGCATCTCATGTTTATATGGCACCTGGAAATTATACGGTTGCTGTGGAACTAAATAATGGATATTGTGCACCGGACACATTTTGGACAACAAGCGTTACGGTCAATAATATTCCTTTAGTAAGTCTTTCCGGTAATACTGTAATTTGCCCCGGAGATTCTGTATTGCTTACCGGCTCGTCAGGAGGAAGCAGTCAATGGTATTTTAATGGAAGCCCAATTTCGGGTGCAATTACACCTAACTATTTTACTACCACACTGGGATTGTATAATATGGTAAAAACGAATTTAAATGGATGTGCTGATTCTGCTGCTGTCGGTTTAGAGTTAATTGCTGGATCAAATCCCGTTGTGAATCTTGGAAATGACACAACCGTTTGTGCTAGCTTGTTATTAGATGCACAAAATATGGGATTATCGTTTCTGTGGAGTACAAGCGATACTACTCAAACTTTATTGGTTGCTTCAACCAACCTCTACACAGTAACGGTATCGGATACCAATGGTTGTTCTTCTTTTGATGACATTAATGTAGTGGTAAATGCATTGCCAATTGTAACACTTAGCGGAACAAGTGCAATTTGCAATGGCGATAGTACTTTGCTAACAGGATCGTCAGGAGGCTCTAGCCAATGGTATTTAGATGGTGTAGCTATCCCCGGAGCAAATTCAAATTCATTTTATGCTTCACAGGCCGGAATATATAATATGATAAAAACAAATGCGAACGGCTGTTCTGATTCAGCGTCTGTTGGAATTCAACTTGTCGTTAATACATTACCGTTAGTTACTCTTTCCGGATCGAATTTAATTTGCATTGGGGATAGTAGTTTACTAACCGGTTCTTCTGGAGGAACCAGTCAGTGGTATTTAGATGGAATAGCTATTCCAGGAGCAACCTCAGATTCATATTACGCTTCTCAACCCGGAGTTTATAATATGATTAAAACGAATAACAACGGTTGTGCTGATTCAGCCGCCGTGGGTATTTCATTCGCCGTTTATTCGTTGCCTGTCGTGACTTATGTGGAATTAAATGATACCGTTTGTTCACAACAGGGTGTAATTACACTTACTCCAGGAAGTCCAGCGGGCGGTACGTATGTAGGATTATTTGTAGCCGGGAATACTTTTGATGCAAGCTTAGCAAATCAAGGTGGTTTTACATTAAATTATATGTATACCGACAGTAATGGCTGTACCAATAGTGCAACTTCTGTTATTAATGTTGTGAATTGCGCCGGATTGAATGAGAATTCTATTCTTGCGAATTCTTTGTCGATAACGCCGAATCCCGCCTCAGCTATGATATCTGTATTTTTTGAGCCTCAAACATCCAGCATTAACCAAGTAAATATTTTTACTGAGCTGGGTGAATTAGTCGTTCAGAAACAAGTACTCTCAGGGCAAATTTCACTTGATGTTTCTCATTTGGAAAGTGGGTTTTATTTTGTTCAAGTTCTATCTGGGAGCTATACCGCGAGTAAGAAGTTAGTAGTAATTCATTAAAGGGTAATATTAAAGGTGGTTGGCATTAAATCGTTTCAGCCACCTTTTTTATTTTAAAATATTTGTTTACTTTTATTTTTTAAAGCGGATATTCAATGTATAGATGTATTGTTTTACTTCTGGTTGTACTGTGTAGGCTAAATGCTGCTGCACAATTACAGGTAAACTGGCAGCAAATTCTGGATGATGGCGCCAATGGAGATGAGTATACAAGTTTACTAGTGAAGGATACGGGATTTGTTTATTCTGTTGGTAGAGTGATTCCGGCTGGTCAAACACGAAGTGATGTCTTCATTGCAAAGTATGATGATCAAGGCACTGAAATTTGGCGTACTACTTATGCGGGTCCTGCCGGGAAGAACGAAACCATATTTGCAGCGACACTTGATTTAAACGGTGATTTAATTTTATGTGGAGAGTATTTTAATGCTTCCAACTTAAATGATATTTTAGTAATGAAATATAGCAGTGGCGGACAGTTGTTATGGTTGGATACCATCGATGGAACCAGTCAACTTTATGATCAAGGGAAGGGAGTTTGTGTGGATGATGCGAACAATTATTATTTTACGGGGTACAGTTTGAGTGGAACGTATAAAGCAAAACTTCTTAAGTATTCTCCTGCAGGCCAACAGTTATGGTCGATACTTATTTCTTCAACACAGCAAGGACTAGGAATTTCATATTATGAAAAGCATTTATTCTTGAATTGCATGACAGGAGCTCCTGGTTCGCCTTCACATGCTATGTTATTAAAGTTGGATACTGCAGGACAAACTATCGCTTCAATATCCTTAGCTAATTTTTATAGTGATTTTATTTCAGATGTTCTTTTCAAAGAGGATAAATTGTATTTATTAGATATTCAGTCATTGGGTATTTCTGCTGGATCTCATTATGGTGTTGTTTGTGCCGATACCGCATTGCAAGTAATATGGAGTCGTTCATATTCTACCGGCTATCTTTCCGATCCTATAGAATTATGTGCCTTTGATTCGATGCTTTACATCGCACATACGAAGTATCTAACTGCTGGATTTCTAACTCCAGAAGTTGAGCTGAGAGGTATTCACCGATTTACTGGCGATTCTATATTTATTTCTCCGCTTGCACAAACTGCAGGAGTCGATTATCATGCACGTGCACAAGTGATCGATTCAACTGGCACTATTACAATATTGACGGACAAAAGTATTACTCCATCCAATAGTTTACAAAATTATTATTTAGTGCGCATGAATGCAATGGGTCTGCAAACATCAAGTTTAGTTTTACCCGATACCGTAGGGTTTGGTGAAGTAAAAATCATTCAAGCCGATTTCAATACTCTTTTCGTTGGAGCATCGATCTACGATTCGCAAGGTTCGACTTATTCAATGTCTACTTGGCGTTTACAAACAACCCCTACCGGAATTCAACAATTGCAAAATGAAAACGAATGGGTTCTCGCTCCGGTACCAGCTCAAGATTATGTAAATATTATAGGTTTACCTACTGGTGAGTTTAATTATGTTATTTACTCTGTAGCAGGCCAAGTAGTACAATCAGGTTTGCTGAATGATAATAAACGTCTATTAGAATTCTCACTTCAACCTGGAATTTATTTAATTCGAGTTTTACAAGGTGATCTAGTTCTAACTCGTAAATTTGTGGTGAAGGATTAGCTTCAAGCTTCAAGCTTCAAGCTTCCAACAACTAACATACAATATGAAAAACTTCAAATCGTATTTCATCATTCCAGCCGAACCTTCGGATGTATTTGCAGCTATTACTAATCCGCTCACCATTCAATTGTGGACCGGCGATGAAGCGGTAATGTCTACAGAGCCTGGATCTGAGTTCTCCATGTGGGAGGGAAGCATTACCGGAAAAAATTTAGAGTTTGAACCCAATAAAAAAGTTGTACAACAATGGTATTTCGGTGATCAGGAAGAAGAATCTATAGTAACGATTAAATTGCATCCACATAAACACGGAACCTCTGCCGAATTAATTCACACCAACATTCCCGATGAAGCTTTTGATGATATTACCGATGGATGGAAAGAATCTTATTTCGGCGAGTTGGAAGATTTTTTTGCGGGGGAGTGATTTTAAAACAAGAAAAGAATTCTTCTGACCTAAGAAAATCAACCTTCTTCTTTTTCCTCTTCGTGATTATCTTTTCCAGAAAAAAAATTGGAAAGTTTTTC
>JBJXGU010000293.1:0-7637 GCA_046160245.1 Bacteroidia bacterium | reverse complement strand
TGCAACTATTGGCTGTAATTCCAATCGTATAAGATCCAGCGGTAGTAACTGTCAATAGTGGTTGCGTTGCATTAATAACGTTTACTCCATTTCGATACCATTGATAGGTTGCATTCGGAACTGAATTCGCAGAGAGCACTAATGATGACGGATAACAAATTACAGTGGAAACAGGTGGAGTGATGACAGCGGATGGGCTTGACACCACACTTAAACTAACCGTATTCGTTGTTATCGTACTGCATGCATTTGTAATTTCACATTTGTAATTTCCAGCTAACGTTGCTGCATAAGAAAAATTCGTTGCTCCTACAATGTTTACATTATTTAATTTCCATTGATAGGTATAATTTGAACCTTGTGCAGGAGAACAAGCTACAATGGCGGATGTACCCGAACAAATAACCGCACTCTGAATGGTTGCCGTACCAATTGGAGCCCCTGCATTAACATGGAGAGCTGGCGACATTTTTGTTCCACACCCTGGGTTATTTACCAAACATTTATAACTACCAGAAATCGTTGCACTATACGTTGATGCAGATCCGGAACTTAGTAAAACATTATCGCGGTACCACGTATACGTTATACCCGCACCAACAGGTAGAGCGTTTATTTGAACCGCCCCTCCACAATTTGTATTACCTAAAGGCGCAGTAAGCGTTGGACTTGTCGTATTCAAAGTAACATTAACAGGAGCAGTAAAATTGATTGTATTAAAACAAAAAACGTCAAGATAACTCATCGTATAACTACCACTTTGCGATGCTGTATAAAAATAATTTGTGGCAAAAGGAATAAGAACACCATTAAAATACCAAGCATAAGGACTAGATGATCCCACGGGAGCATATAATGTTACATTAGAACCTACTCCACAACCATTGATTGGTGAAAAATACTCGATTGCACTACCGGAATATTGATTTGGTGGTCCCGTATTGACATTATAAGGAGAGGAAGATGCAGTACCGCATGCATTGGTTGCCGTTACTACATAATCGCCGGGAGGGTAAGGCGAATTTAAAAAATTACTAGCGCTTGTTTGAAGCGTTGTATTATAAGCTTGCCAAGAATAAGTAGCTCCGGCAATTGATTGAACACTCAGTGAACCTGCGGGTGGATAACAATTATTGGATCCTCCTGCAAAGCAATCAAAAGTGCTACACGAAATAATTGGAGTGGCAATAAGATTTACATCCACAATTTTTGTGGCCGAAGTAACACTTGCACAAGAGTTGGTAAGATTCACAAAATAACTTCCCGATGAAGTAGGGGAATAAACGTTTGAAAGAGCTCCTGGAATGACAACACCATCTTTATACCACTGATAGTTTGGATAACCTGTAATGGCAGTTAGTGTCAACGTTTCACCAGCTGCAGCACAAATTGTTAAAGGACCAGAAGCTGAAACATTTCCAACAGGGGTCGGCGTCACTGTAACATTTACCATAGCAGTGGTTCTCATTCCCAAGCTATTCCATAATGTACAATAATAATTTCCCGATGTAGTAACTACAATCGAATTTGAATTCTTATTTAGGTAGGCAAGATTACCTGACAAAGTTCGCCCCCAACTGTAACGTGTATACCCAGCAGGTACTGACAATGTAACACTTCCTCCTTCGCAAAATGCTGTTGGGCCACTAGGAGTAATAACAGGCGCTGCTGTCGTATAGGCGATACCGTTAGTATCAATTCTAGATAAATATACATCCGAATTATACTCTCTTAAATAACTACTGCCCGTAATCAATAGCTTACCTCCACTTACTGCTGTAATACGTCCTGGCAAAGCAAAATTACCATAGGCATTTCCTCCGGCATATTGAAAAATCTTGTAAAGTGTTTCAGTACCTGCCGAATCATATTTCTTTAATACAATTGGACAGCCATAATTGCAGGAATTAATCAATAAAAAATAACTTCCATTGGCACCCGCAGCTACATCCGCCCCACCATCTGATAATAGTGTAGTCCACTTAGAATAAATTGTATTACCAGCTAGATCTAATTTCAGATGAAAAGTACTCGAGTAATTTCCAATTCCATCCCAACCAATGCCAATAATCAATAACTTTTGATCACTTAATTCTACTATACCTTTTGCAGTAACTACAGTCGAACTCGATCCATTTAAATAGTAATTAAATTTTCGTGTCCAGAGTGTATCTCCTGAAAGATTTACTTTCGCCGCAAAAACATTGAAGTTCGAAAAGCTACCTGTTCTCCCTGCAATCACAATATTATTATCACTGGTTAATGTTAAGGAATTTGCTTCTTCATCGCCAGCGAATCCTATCGTTTTATTTTGAATAATAGTTCCATCTGCATCTGTTTTTATAAACCACATATCCTTGGCACCAGCTCCTGCGCTTGCTGTATTTCCCACCATATAAAATTTTCCTGCATTATTGGTGATGTCTTTAAATTCATCGAAACCTGACCCACCAAAATTCTTCGACCATATAAAATTTCCATTTGATCCCAACTTTACTAAAAATGCATCTCTATTCGTTCCAAGAGTAGTATAGCCTGCACAATAAATTTCATCGTTCGAACCAATCGTTACTGCATTACCTCCATCTTCACCGGTTCCACCAAAATATTTTATCCAAAGCAAAGTTCCAGACTTGTTGGTTTTCATCACCATCATATCATTTCCTCCAGCACCATAGGAATTGGACAACCCTACAGTGATGATGGATCCATCGGATAATTCGGCTACATCATTTCCCGCGTCAGAACCAGGGTAATCGTAACTATTTTCAAATTTTTGCGCCGATAAATGAAGAGGTAAGAAGAGGACAAGACAGGCTAGAAGTAAATTAAAATTTCTCATATTTGGTTAAAGGTTGATGGGTTGGTTGATCAAATGTAGGTGTCTGCCTTTATTCATGCAACCTAAAACCTTGAATTTCCATTAAAAAGCGCTTATGAAGGGCAAGTACCTATTAAACAGAGGCGAAGGATTAAACATTATCCTAAAAATACCTTATAAACATCTTTCATGGTAACTGTTAATTTCTTTACCTTTGCAACCCTTACATTTAATCGTACAGGAAATATATAACGTTCTGAAATGACTGATTCTGTATACATTATCCGGTTAAATCATCTGGCTGAAGGAATACATGAGTATGATTTTAGTATTGATGATTCGTTCTTCTCACATCGTGAAGAATCAATTATTACAAAGGCTAAAGTGGAAGTAAAGGCACTTCTTCGTAAAGATTCTGGTGGAATGCATTTGAATTTGAGCATGATAGGTGATGTGGCGGTAGATTGTGTAAGATGTCTTGAAGGCTTTCGAATGCCCATCAACATTGAAAAATCTTTGCTTGTGAAGATGGTCGATGAGGTAAATGAAGAATATGATGATGAAGATGAGATCTACATCACCAAAAAAGCGATAGAAATTGACCTTGCCCATAGCCTCTACGATTTCCTCACGCTAGAAATCCCCTATTGCCCGGTTCATCCAGAAGATGAAAATGGCGTTGAAACTTGTAATCCTGAGGTCTTAAAATACATCAAGAAGCAAGAGACAAAAATGGAGGAAAAGGACGATGAAAATAAAGGTGATGCTCGATGGTCGGAGCTAAAGAAGATCAAACTAAACTGATTATTAACTAATTACAAATACAATAAATTATGCCAAATCCTAAAGCCAAACACTCGAAATCGAGAAGGGACAAGCGCCGTACACATTACAAAGCAGTTGCTCCAACATTAGCTATTGATGCAGCTACTGGAGAAGCTCATTTATGGCACCGCGCATTCTGGCACGAAGACAAATTAATGTACAAAGGAAAAATGATTATGGAGCGTGGCGCTTAATTGCCATTCTTTATTTTCATACTCTCTTTACATTAACCCTTCAGCTTGAAATGCATTGATAAAAATTGGGATTGATATTATGGGTGGCGATTACGCTCCAAAACAACCTGTTTTGGGCGCAATTCAAGCTTTGCCCGAGTTGCCCGCCAACACCCGCTTGGTGCTGTTTGGGGATGAAAAAATCATTCGTGATTTATTCACTTCCGAAGGTGCCGATGTGAATTTGGTGGATATTGTTCATACCACCGAGGTAATCGGCATGGATGAATCAGCGACTCGCGCCATTCCCGGAAAACCCGATTCAAGTATTTCACGCGGATTCGAATATCTCAAGAAAGGAGAGATTCATGGATTTGCCTCTGCTGGAAATAGCGGAGCCATGATGGTGGGTTCGATGTTTAGTGTGAAAACAATACCTGGAATTCTTCGCCCAGCTATTTGTTCCATTATTCCTAAGGAAGATGGTAGCACAGGTGTTTTTTTAGATGCCGGTGCGAATGCCGATTGCAAGCCTGAACATTTGCAACAGTTCGCCATTCTGGGCAGCTTGTTTTTAGAGCATGTGCACGGAGTGAAAAATCCAAAGGTTGGATTGATGAACATCGGCGAAGAAGAAGAAAAAGGAAATATGCTTTGCAAGGAAACACATCCTCTTTTAAAGCAAACGAAAGAAATAAATTTTATTGGCAACATCGAAGGCCGTGATCTTTTTAATGACAAGGCAGATGTGATTGTATGCGATGGATTCGTCGGCAATGTGATTCTAAAGTTAGCCGAATCGTTTTACAGTTTAATCAGAAGAAGAAAGATCAAAGATGAATATTTTGATCGTTTTAATTTTGAAAATTATGGCGGTACTCCTGTTTTAGGAGTGAATGCACCCGTTATTATTGCGCATGGCATTTCTAATGCTACTGCCATCAAAAACATGATACATATTACGCTTAAAGTGACCACTGCCGGATTAACCGAAAAGATTACTCAAGCGGTTCATGAAAGCATTACACAATAACTAATGACAAAAATTACTGCTGCAATTACCGCTGTGAACGCATGGGTACCACCCGATGTTCTTTCTAATAAGGATCTGGTTACGATGGTTGACACCACGGAAGAGTGGATCATGTCGCGCACAGGAATTAATGAGAGACATATTTTAAAAGGGGAAGGTCTTGGTTCTTCCGACATGGCAGTGCAGGCAATTTTACCTTTGCTTAAAAAGCGGGGAATCGGTGCCGATGAAATCGAACTTATCATTTGTGCCACCACAACTCCTGATATGCAATTTCCAGCAACAGCAAATATTATTGCTGATAAAATCGGAGCTGTGAATGCCTGGGGGTACGATGTTAATGCCGCTTGCTCCGGGTTTATTTTCGCATTAGCAACCGCCACCAAATTCATCGAAACAGGCACGCACAAGAAAGTGCTGGTGGTTGGTGTAGATAAAATGTCGAGTATTATTGACTACACCGATCGTGCTACTTGTGTTATTTTTGGAGATGGCGGGGGTGCGGTACTGTTAGAGCCCAACGAAGAAGGTAACGGAATCATGGACTCGATTTTGAGAGTGGATGGGTCAGGGCGTGCATTTCTACACCAGAAGGCTGGTGGTAGCGTTAAGCCGGCAACGTTAGATACTGTTGCTGCCAAAGAACACTTCGTGTATCAAGAGGGACAAACCGTTTTCAAATTTGCAGTTACCAAGATGGCCGACGTAAGTGCAGAGATTATGGAAAAAAATAATCTGAAAGGCGAAGACATCGCATGGCTCATTCCGCATCAAGCGAACAAACGCATCATCGACGCTACAGCCAGACGCATGGGTTTACCTGATGATAAAGTAACACTGAACATCGAACGTTACGGTAACACCACCAATGGTACCATTCCACTTTGTTTATGGGAGTGGGAAAAGAAATTTAAAAAAGGCGACAACATTATCATCGCAGCTTTCGGAGGTGGTTTTACCTGGGGAGCGATTTGGGTGAAGTGGGCGTACTAGGAATTGCAAATTGGTGAGTTGGTGAATTGTTTTCACTGCGTCCGTTGCGTAAACGTTGCTAACGTTGCGTTTAAACTGTAAGTAATTTAGGTTCTAGAATTCTATCTTCGTGTATTCGTAAATTCGGAGATTCGTAATTCGTACATTCGTATCGATTCGTAATTCGTAACCTTCCTAAAATTTTAAAATCTTTGAATGCACTTTATCTATCTTCTGTTAAACAACCTTTCGATTCATTTTTAGAATTTATAAAAGAAGAAACAAATTAATACTTCACAATCCGTTTTACTTTTTCTACACCACCGCAAGTAAGTCGAATAAGGTAAACGCCGGGCTCTAACTCTTGACCTATGAGCAGTGTATTTTTACCTCCACTCAGCATCTCACCGTTAATTACTTTTCCATCGATGGAAGTAATTTGCAAACTTCCGCTTTCTGTTTCTGGAAGGACAATATTTACTTCGGTCTGATTGTAAAAAGGATTTGGTGTAACATCCATCACAACGCCATTCAGTTCTGAGCCATCACTTAAGCGACAATTCACGATTACTTGAACCACAGATGACGTTTTCACACAACTTGTAGCGGTATTAGTCACATTTACTCTGTAGCTACCAGCCGTTTTAGCAATATAACTGGAAGCAATAGCACCTGCTATGGTAATATTATTTTTAGTCCATTGATACGTTAAATTAGCGCCAGTATTTGCTGCTAAAACCACGCTATCTCCGTTGCAAAAAGTGGTAGGACCATTTGCAGTGATATTAGCCACCGTTGTATTCACGGTGACAATAATTGGATTTGATGTACTTGTGCAACTGAAAGAATTTGTTGCGACAACCGTATACGTTCCACTCGAACCTGCTGTATAACTTGATGAAATAGCACCCGCAATTGGAGCCCCGTTTTTCAGCCAAACATAAGTCAGACCCACATCTCCAGTAACAGTTAGGAGCACACTACCACCATTACAAAAAGAAATCGGGCCGCCTGCTGAAAGTGCTATAGAAGGCAAAGGGTTTATCGTTACCACTTTCGCGGCAGAAGTTTTTGAACCACAACTATTCGTCACCTTTACTTTATAGCTACCAGAAGTATACGCAGTATACATTGAATCAGTAGCACCTCCTATGTTGGTACTTCCTACTTTCCATTGGTACATCAATCCAGCTCCAGTATTTGCTTTTAACGTTACCCCATTACCGTTACACACCGAAGCAGAACCCTGAACGGTGGCAGTTGCTACTGGAGTATTTACAACAACAGGAATAATGTTAGAAGTTTTACTACAGCCAAATCCATTGGTAACAATAACTTTATAATTGGCGCTGGCCTTCGCTGCATAGGAAATTCCGGTGGCGCCCACAATCGCCGTATAATTTTTCACCCAAGAAAAGGTGTATCCGCTACCTGGACTTGCGCTAAGCACCACAGAATCACCTGGACAAAACGTAGTAGCACTGCCAGCAGAAATAGTTGCTACCGGTTTGGGATTAACAGTAATCGCGATTCCTGTAGATGTATTGGTACAACCCACTCCGCTGGTAACAATTACACGATATGTTCCTGTTGAACTAGCGGTATAATTAGAAGAAGTGGCACCTGCAATATTCACATTATTCTTTTGCCATTGATGTGTTAACCCGGCACCCGTATTTGCATTTAATACTACTGTACTTCCCGAACAAAAAGTAGTGTTTCCGCCAGCAGTGCTTGTAGCGGTTGGAGGCGTGTAAACTGTGATATAAGAATTTTTAATAGTTGAATCGGTGCCGTTTGCATTCGTAGTCAC
>JBJXGU010000292.1:0-6678 GCA_046160245.1 Bacteroidia bacterium | reverse complement strand
TATCTAAATAAAAAAAGTTCCAGAGAGGTATCGGTAATAGTTTTTGCACAAATAAGAGAGCGATGAATGCTAATTAATCTTAATTTTTGCCGTTTGAAGGTCTCAATGGAATGTGGATGATGGTTTGTCTCACTTTTTTAATAAGATGAATTCAAATGAAAAGAGGAAATATTTAGCCAATATCCATGGCCTTTATTCAAATTTTAGTACTTTTAGAACATGAAAAAATGCTTACTCTCCCTCTGTCTACTCTTTAGCTTAACAGCCTCAAATCTATTGGCTCAAGGAATCGATAAACCTATTTATCAGATTGTAACCTATCGTGATACGGCTTTACTAGGAACTTTTACGGTGGAACTGTATCCACTCATTGCTCCCAATCATGTGCATATGTTCGATAGCTTGGTGAGTACGCAGTTTTTTGATAGCACTGCATTTCATCGTGTAGTTCCTGGATTTGTGATTCAAGGTGGAGACCCTAATACCATCAGTGGACCCATGAGTACCTGGGGTCAAGGACAGCCTTGGCAGCCAACGGTGAATGCTGAATTTAGTACAGTACGTCACCTTCGCGGAATATTAGGTGCTGCCAGAGATACAGATCCCAATAGTGCAAATTCTCAATTTTATATTTGTGTTGCTCCCGCCACTTTTTTAGATGGTAACTACACCGTGTATGGAAAAGTTACTACCGGAATGTCGGTGGTAGATACGATTGTTTTATCACCTCGTGATGTTAACGATATCCCACTTCAAAAAATTTCGATGTTTGTTACGTATATAGGAGTGAATGACACAATTCCTGCAGCGCCATCATTGGTTGCACCCGCTGATAATTCTGTGAACATAAGTAATTCACAATTTTTTAGTTGGACAGCAGTACCCACTGCTGTGATGTACACCATTCAGTTTTCTACTGATTCATTATTCAGTACCATTACGCTTGAAAAAACAGCGGGAACAAATTCAGTGAGTGCCACTACACTCCCGGGTTCCGCTACGTATTTTTGGAGAGTGAAATCAACAAATGGCGGTCATGAAAGCGTCTATTCAAATGTCTGGAAATTCACTACACTTACCGGAGCAGTGACTTTAGTAACTCCCGTTGATTCTGCAACCAACACATTTTTAAATCCTGTGTTTGAATGGTTGCCCATTGCAAACGCAAACAATTATCAATTGCAAGTTGCAACCACCATATCTTTTAGCGGTGCAAGTACTGTATTTAATCAATCAGGATTAACCAATACAACGCAGCAAATTCCAGCATTAAATCCCAATACACGTTACTATTGGAGGGTGCGGAGTTATAATGGAACAACCGGTGGATATTTTTCTACTCGTTTTACTTTTGTGACTGGAACAGCCACCGGAATTATTAATGCTCAACAAGAAGATGTGATCACTTCTATCTATCCCAATCCTGCTACGCAACAATTAAATGTTGAACTGAAAATGAAAGACAATGCTCCGCTTCTAATGAAGTTAAGAGATGTACAAGGAAAAATTGTTTGGAGTCAAGAGTATAAATATTCCGAGGAGTTAAAAGTGAAAATTGATATTGGTTCATTTTCTAAAGGACTCTATTTGTTAGATGTTCAACAAGGAACGTATTTTAATTCAGAGAAGATTGTTGTAGAGTAACGATCATTAATTTATAAAATAGAAAAATAGATGAATTTCCACATCGGATCCGATCATGCCGGTTATGACATGAAAGAAGTTGTAAAGGAGTATTTAATTTCATTAGGACATAGTTGCACTGATCATGGTACCAATAGCGCCGCGAGTACCGATTACCCTGACTATGCACATGCCGTTGCGTCGGCTGTGGAGGCTGAGGCAGATGGTCGTGGTATTCTTCTTTGCGGAAGTGCAAACGGTGTTTGTATGACGGCGAATAAGCATGCGGGTATTCGTGCTGCCTTGTGTTGGACACCAGAAATTGCTTCTTTAGCGCGTCAACATAATAACGCAAACATATTGTGTATCCCCGCTCGATTTGTGAGTGATGATGTAGCGCGAGAAATGGTAGAAGCGTTTGTGACCGTCCCATTTGAAGGCGGTCGTCATCAATTGCGTGTCGATAAAATTTCCTGTTAATTTATAGGTATGCTAACGGGTACTCATACCGCAGAACACGATTCGCGCAATGATTCTATTTTGATATCGATAAACGATGAGTTATTTCCACGAGCCGATGCAAAAATTTCAGTATTTGATAGTGGCTATTTAGTGGGAGATGGCATCTGGGAAGCTGTTAGGTTATACGATGGCGTACTTGTTTTTTTAGATCAACACCTGGATCGCTTATGGAGTGCTGCAGCAAGTATTGGTTTGGATTTTAAAATGACGAAGGCAGAGTTAAAAGCGAAAATTCAACGCACCCTCGATGCCAATCAAATGACCGATAAAGTGCATGTGCGAGTGATGATAACACGTGGCTTCAAAAAAACGCCGTCGCAAGATCCCCGACTTACCATCAGTGGACCGAATGTAGTCATCATCGCAGAGCATAAAACAGCATCTGCTGAAGTAGCATCCAAAGGTATCACTCTTTTTACAAGCACTATTCGAAGAGGATCACCCGATTATTTAGATCCCCGTTTAAATTGTCATAGCAAACTTCACGAAGTACAAGCGCTCATTCAAGCCTTGGAAGCAGGTGCAGATGAAGCTTTAATGCTTGATGTAAATGGTTTTGTAGCAACGTGCAATGCAACAAATTTTTTTATTGTGAGAGGAAATGAAGTATGGACTTCTACCGGGAAATATTGTATGAATGGAATTACGAGAGAAAATGTAATTCGCATTTGTGAAAAGAACGGTATAGCATGTCTGCAAAAAGATTTTTCTTTATTCGATGTGTATAGTGCCGACGAAGCTTTTGCTACCGGTACGTTTGGTGGATTAACTCCCGTCATAAAAATTGATGGGCGCGTCATAGGAAACGGAATTCCCGGGAAAACGACCGCACAGCTCAGCACCTTGTATGCAGCACTAGTCAAAGGTGAAGTGACGAAGGCAAAGAGTAAATAATTTTATGTTAAGCGAAAATTGCAAAAGAATTTGTTTGTGGTCGGGGCCGCGAAATATTTCCACGGCCTTGATGTATTCTTTTGCACAACGTCCCGACAATACTGTTTTCGATGAACCCTTATACGGACATTATCTAAAAAACACGAAAGCTAAGGAGTATCATCCAGGAGCCGATGAAGTTTTAGCTTCTATGGAAACAAATGGAGAGAAGGTGATTCAAATGATGATGGGAAATCATCCTACTCAAATTGTATTTTTCAAAAACATGGGTCATCACCTATTGCAATTGGACACTTCCTTTATGAAATCTGTTTGTAATATCATTTTAACGAGAGATCCCGCAGAAGTTATCCCATCGTTTGCTAAAGAGATTGAACATCCCAGTATGATTGATATTGGATTTGAAGCGCAAGTACATCTGCTAGAAAAATTGCAAAGCATGCAAGCAGAAGTGTTAGTGATGGACTCAAATACCATCTTGAAAAACCCGGCAGCGGAACTTGAAAAATTATGTGCGAATATCGGCATTCCCTATTATGCAGGAATGTTAACCTGGAAAGCCGAACCCCGACCAGAAGATGGGATCTGGGCAAAACATTGGTACAAAAATGTACATGCCTCCACAGGATTTCAACCCTATGTAAAAAAAGACATACAATTGGAGGATCGGCTGATTCCCTTGTATCATGCGGCCTTGCCTTTTTACGAAAAATTGATTTCGGTCTCAAGGCTGTAACACACGCCCATAAATTAAGGAGATGATTTTTAAATTCTTATTCAAACAATTGAATAAAACTATTACATTTGAGGATGAAAACAACTCGCTACCTTCTTTTAATCTTGCTGACAATATTCACAACGATTAGCACCACTTCAGCCCAGCAAAATACATTTCAGCTGGATTTTTATCTTTCGACTCAAGACGACATTCGTGGTGTTATTCAGAATGCAGCCGGAGATTATGTGTTGGCCGGCTCTACGTTTAATGTAGCGAGTAATTATGATCCAGTCATTTCTATTGTTTCTCCAACGGGTGTCGTATTACAAACGAAAACGTATACGTCTGTCTCCAGCGATTTTATTTATTCCATTTGTCAAACTTCGGACGGAGGATACTTTTTAACAGGTGCAACTTATATCAGTGCCAATAATTACGATTGCTTAGTCATTAAATTAGATGCTGCATTGAATACTGTATTTTACAAAAGTTATGGAACCGCAGGAAATGATTATGGTAATCGCGGTTTTGAAATTTCACCTGGACACTATACTGTTACAGGAACGATTGCACTTGGCGGAAGTGCAAAACCTTCTGTTGTTACGCTCAATGATCAGGGGAATGTAGTAAATGAAGGTTATTTGGTGACGAACCAATTCGCAAGTCCAAACTATAAAGGCAGCTATGTCGCTACGAATGAAATCGCCCTTTCAAATTTAACAAATGCTATTACCATTGTAGATACGAATGGAATTATTGTAAACCATTACGCCAATAGTTTTGGAACTTATTCCAGAGATATTATCAAAGCTTCGAACGGGGAATACGTTTGTATCAACTTCGCTATATCAGGTATTCCAGGGGCTGGACCACTTGCCATAGCAAGAGTGGACAGTACGCTTACAACTTTCGTCGGAGGAAATTCTTTCAAAGTATTGGGGCGAGATTTAATTCCAGTTAAAATTATTCAAGATGCGGCGAATAATTTTTTGATTGCAGCAAATGGATACGATTATAATTCGGGCAATTCGATACCTTTATTAATTAAAACGGATTCAGCTTGTAATTTACTCTGGTGTCATAATTTTATTCCAGCCGGAAGCGTGAATGCTTTTTTCAATTCTTTTGAAAGCACTTCCGATGGTGGATTTATACTTGGAGGAAACAACGGTGCATGGAATAATCAACATTTCTTCTTTGTAAAGTTAGATTCATCAGGTAACAGCGTTTGTAATTCATCCCTTTTTTCTTTGCAAACGCAAGGAGTATCCACACAATCTCAAACTACACATGCACAATATACGGGGGCTGTGTCTTCGATAACAACTTCCAGCCAATCTTTTGGTGCTGTTAGTCCAACTATTAATTTGCTCTGCTTAAGCACTTCCGTGCAAGAGATGGAGTCGACTAACGAAATCTCTATTTATCCTACTTTAGTTCAAGATGCATTTATCGTAAGTTCTGATGTCAATAGCAAGATCGATATTTCTGTCTATGATGGTATAGGATCACTATTGTTACAACAACAAGTTAATAGTGGTTCAACAATAAGTATGGCAAATTATTCAACAGGCATCTATATTGTAAAATGTACTACTACAGACGGAAAGTATTATTCAACTCGATTATTTAAGGTCTATTAATAAATCAGAGAAATCTTTTAATCTACTTTATAATATTCAAGCGAAGTGTATAATTTTACAAAATGATTATTACCTCTACTGATCGACTACATATTCGTGAATTATCTGTTCATGACGCTCCCTTTATTTTTCGTTTAGTAAACTCTCCCTCCTGGTTAAAGTATATTGGTGATCGAAACGTAAAGACGGAAGAGGATGCAAAAAAATATTTGAAAAATGGTCCTTTGAAAAGTTACGATGACAATGGTTTTGGATTATATTGGGTGGGTTTAAGAGATTCCAATATACCCATTGGAATGTGCGGCGTAATTAAACGTGCAGACTTTGAGAGTCCAGATATTGGATTTGCATTTCTCCCTGAATACGAAGGAAAAGGATATGGATATGAGTCGGCAAGCGCTGTACTGGATTATTGTAAAACAGAATTTCATCTTAAAAGAATACTTGGCATCACCTTAGAAGCAAATTCGGCTTCTGTTCGTTTACTAGAAAAATTGGGTTTGAGCTTCGAAAAGAAATTTATTTACGAGACTACGAAAGAAGAGTTGATGTTGTATGCGTTGAATTATTAATTACATTTTTATTTAAAAGCTCTAGTTCTATTACTTCTTCGTTATTGAGACCCAATTCTGAATTCATAATTCTTAATTCTTAATTAAACCATGTCCTTCACCATCGCCATCTCCAAAACCCGCACTCCGTTTAAATCGAATTATTGGCTACAAGGATTTCTCTTAATCTTTTTAGCTCTTTGGGCAAGTACCTTGGTTGGTACCAGCGATATGAATAATTGGATCTTGGAAAATGTTTTGGTGTTTTTATTTCTGCCGTTTCTGATGATTTCCTATAAAAAGTATCAGTTTAGCGATGTGAGTTATTTGCTATTTTGCATTTACCTATGCTTACATGTTTATGGATCAAAGTATACGTATGCGGAAAATCCTTTTGGTTATTGGTTGCAGGATTATTTTAATTCTTCACGCAACCATTATGATCGTATCGTGCATTTCAGCTTTGGATTCTTATTGGCTTATCCTATGCGTGAAATGTTTTTACGATGGTTGAGTTTTCCAAAATGGGTGTCGTGGGTGCTGCCCATTGAAATTACATTATCCATCAGTGGACTTTACGAATTAATTGAATGGGCGGTGGCCGATGTGTTTTTCAAAGCACAGGGTGATGCTTACCTCGGAACACAAGGCGATGTTTGGGATGCACAAAAAGATATTATGTTAGCGTTTAGTGGCGCATTATTAGCTACTACAATTGTGACTGTCG
>JBJXGU010000291.1:0-2972 GCA_046160245.1 Bacteroidia bacterium | reverse complement strand
CTATATCGCCTCAATGGTGATATTAGTCAAATTATTCGTAGTGCCCCAAGGGTAGGTGTAGGTGGCGAAAGGCACACTAATGGTTTTAAAATCAGCGCTTATAGTAGCATTCTTAAATTCAATGTTATACGGATAGACCGCCTTAGCATCATTGGCGTTAATGCGTAATTTTTCAATCGAGGTCTTCGTAAATTCAACTACTTCTTTTTCCGCATTGAACAATACGTTACCAATCGTCATTGTTTGATTCTTGACATCATATGCGTTGTCATTCATCCGGACTACTTCAAATGTGATTGTCATTTTAAGGTCAGGAGTCGTATACGACCATTTACTTTCGGGGGATTCTGGGGCGGGATCTTTATCACTGCAACTCCAAAGAACCACACAAAATAAGAGAATTAGTCTACTCATCGTCATTAATATTAGCTCAAAAATCAAGATTAAAAAACAAATTCCCAACTTACTAATCTCTAAATTTGAATAATCCTCACTATACCTACTATGAACCCATTAATCATCCGAAGTTTTGAAGAGTTCGAAAGCTACAGAGGCAAAGAACTTGGAGTTTCCGATTACATAAAGATAACTCAACATCAAATTAATCTCTTTGCAGACGCTACACTAGATCATCAATGGATCCACACAAATCCTAAGCGGGCAGAAGAAGAGACAAGTTTCAAAAGCACGATCGCCCATGGCTATTTAACATTGTCTCTCGTTCCTCATTTGTGGGATCAAATCACCGAGTTCCACAACGTGAAAATGATGATCAACTACGGGATTGAAAAATTAAAATTCAACCAGCCGGTGATGGTGAATAGCGAAGTTCGAATGCATGCAAAATTACATTCGATTATAAATCTAAGGGGCATCACTAAATTTGAGGTGGATGTTAAATTAGAAATAAAGGATAATCCCAAACCAGCTTACACCGCAATTTTGGTTTTTCTTTATCATTTCAAATGAGGCTACCCATTAGCAACATCTTTAATCATTTTCGATTTAAGACATTTCTAGAAAGGCAATTGGAGGTAAAGGTATCACAATTACCGGCCACTGGCAAAGGTCTTTTTACAAAAATTGATATCCAAAAAGGAACACGCATTGTTGAATACAAAGGATTCTTACACCGATGGAAGGACGTTAAGCATGAAGATGGGTATAACGGCTACCTCTTGTATATACATTCCAATGCAGTAATTAATGCCGAAGGAACATTGAAACTAATGGGACGTTACGCAAATGATGCTAACGGCATAGTAAAAATAGATGGTCTTCGAAACAACTCTGAATATGTAACAGTAGGTAGTCGCTGCTTTATTACGGCAACGAAAAATATTAAAAAAGGTGAAGAGATTTTTGTGAAATACGGAAATGAATACTGGGACTTGGTGAAGAAAATAAAAAGATCCAAGAAAAAAAATCAGCGACCTAGAGCGAGTAAATCCCCATATCTTTTTACCTATAAAAAAAGAAAAACACTTATATGATAGTTGGGGTGAATGCTGAATTATTCCACTAAATAAATCATTTCAAACCCTTTTTATGCATTTTAAGTGAAGCTCCTAGCACTGAGCGAAGAGTTTTTAGCGGAACATCTTTGTAAGGATCAATCAAAAAAATCTTCATTCGTGTTCGTTCCTCCTGAATAAGATCCGGGTGATCAATGAGCTTGCCATCGACAATGCCAACATAAGGAAGTTGGTTTTTCTTTTGAATCCATAGATAACAAAATCGCCTGCCGTTATAGAAATAAAAAGGCATCCGATAATGCCAGACTTCAGCAATTCCCTTATCATAGGAAAGAATATAGTCACGTAAAAAGAACAAGCAGCACTTCACAGGTTCTTCCTGTTGCAAAAAGTAATTATCAATATCCCGGATCATTGTCCTCACTCAACCATTAAATTGAAACTATCCCTATAGTACAATCTCATCTATAGGCTCAATTTGTATGTTTCTATAAAAGACTTCTGCTCCTTCTGTTTGAATTTGAATTTTTCCTTTTGTAAGTGGAATCTCCTTTCCTTCAAAAGGTTGCCTGGAATTAAATAGCCTCATTACAACTTGTCCATTCATGACATGAACAATAGTTCCACCAAGACAATAAACATCTACTATATTCCATTCACCGGTTGGCTTCTCGGCATCAGGATTTTTAATGCATCTTTTTCCATACTCAGACGTGTAACTGAATGGAAGTAAAGGGGCGGATGGATCATACACATACTCTTCCATCTTTGAACCAGTAGCTCCAATATCAATTATGCTACCCGCAACACTCCAATAATCACCACAATCACCTTCCTGAACCTGAAACTCTTGTGAGAGCATCCAGTTTCCATAGGCAGCTCCATGAGGACCAACCGCATAATATAAAATACCACTGTCTCTCTTTTTATCCTTTCGGGGGTGCCATCTTCTTTCA
Organism: Bacteroidia bacterium; assembly: GCA_046160245.1. Taxonomy (GTDB): domain Bacteria; phylum Bacteroidota; class Bacteroidia; order AKYH767-A; family OLB10; genus JAJTFW01. Next base: position 541 of record JBJXGU010000291.1, on the reverse strand, counting down.
CCCCATTTGAACTCCACTCTCAAATGAAAGTTTTCAAATTCATCTAAAGTAGATATGCCTCCAAAGCCATTTCCTGAAATATGAATGGCGGGAGCTCCATCCACCAGATCAATGGAAAATACATGGTTCGGGTCATTGTTTAATCCTGGAGTTAAAAGGCTATCAAATCTATTTTGAATTGAATCATAGGTTGGACCCAAGTAAGTATCCCAGCCAGAAAGATCAGTACCATTAAATAAACTCTGCCATTTCGATTCGGTAGTTTTTTTTCCGCAAGCGAATAGAAAAGTAATGGTCAATATCAACGCGCAATACTTAATAGAGTGTTTCATTGAAGTTAGATTAATTTGAAAGAAAAGACAGTTGAAAATAGTGAATTAATATGATACCAGAGTGACCTAGTTATCAAAACTCTATGAACACCTGAAGATTCCAAAAGGCCATAAGAACCAACTTATCATCTAAATGATCTGCTAATTTCTATTTCTTGAGCCTTAGTGTCTTCGCATCCCGCTGGGCTATAAGCGCCAATTCTGTAGCA
>JBJXGU010000290.1:0-2702 GCA_046160245.1 Bacteroidia bacterium | reverse complement strand
GTGAAGATTCCGGCTGGAGTTCGATGCTTCAGTTTCCGGACTGGAGGAAGTGGACCGATCCAAAAGTTTACCTTAATCCAATCGTTTACCTTGCGGCGGGTACGATCGCCATTGTTTCTTCTGTTTTTTAAATTTGCACATAACGTTCCGGGGCTTTGCGTTGGGCGGGACACGGAGCGTGATTTCTATTTATTTGAGATATTAAAATTACCAATTAAATTCTATGTATCAAAATGCCCGCCTGACGCAAAGGACCTGTTATAAGCCGTTTTTCTTTCTGTCGTTTTGTTAATCATATGTCCATTCACTTAATGTCAATACGTTTGAGTTTCTGTCCACCGAAATAATTAGAAAGTAGTATGTGTAAACCCAACTCTCGGGTTCAATAACTTTTTCATCGTCTTTGTCAAACCATTCTTTTGAGATTATGTAAAAATCACTCTCTGCAAAAGTGTTGTGAATTTCAAAATATCTGTCAAGTAATTTTGCAAATTCATTTCTGTCGCCTCCCCAGTCAGACTCATTTAAAAAGTCCAAAAGGAATTTTGAAGCTCCTTGTTTGTCCGTTTTCTTGAAATCAGAAATTTTTACTCTATCAACATTAAATGCTTGTCTTAAATATCCTTTGTCCGGTTCAGCTTTTATGCAGTCACGTAAACTGTCAAATGAGAATTGTTTTGATCGAATAAATGTGTCAACAATTTGGTCGTTGTCTATTTGTTCATCAACCTCAATAGCAAATTCAGTCAAGTTAATACCTTGATAACTTTCGTCAATTTCAATATGTCGTTTGGTCTCGAAGGTTGTCATTAAAATGGCTTATAACGGTCGGTGCTTGAAGCAGTGCCCGCCTTTTGAGTTTATAAAGATAATACGGGCGCGCAACAAAACAAATTATTTCCTTAATTAAGATTGCGCGCCCTCTGGAACCGAAGCGAAAGTTGTATGTACTTCAGAACATCTAGGCGGGCAATTGCTTCAAGCACATGTTAGCGGAAGCACAAGAAGAGCAGAGAACCAGCTTACAAACTTCACCGTGAAAAAGCACTCCTAAGAGAAAATTTCGATTCACTGTCTAGCTAAATCGAACCAAGCGCGCAAAGACCAAATTGTCTTGGAGTTAAAATTTCAATTTCAACTGCAAATTATTCAGCAAAGTGAAGAGTAGTTTTCCGAAAACTAATGGAAGAATTTTCTTAGCGAACTGTTTATTGCGGATAGAAAATTAAAATAAGAAATTATTAAGCTGTCAACTAAACTTTCTATGCCCGAGAAACATTGCCGAAATTAATCTGTCACCAAGGCGTGGTTTACTTAAAGCGATTTTCTAACCAGAGAAAAATCTCTCAACTAAGCTCTTTAATGAGAAACTAAATAGCGCGAGTCTCGCTTGTGTTACCGCTAACGTTTTGCAGATTTGCGATGGGCGGGCTTTTTACCACAGATGTTTATTCGAAGATACAAACTTTATGTTAACACAAAACTGTCTGCGGAGCACGAAACCCCGCCTATTGCAAATGTGCTGTTATAGGCTGCCTTTCATTACTTCCGAATCTCTTTTGTTTGAAGTCCGCAAATACTTTTTTATTTTGTAAAGTCATAATGTTTCAATACTCGCAATCCTAGAAGTCCTTCCTCAAATGTATAAGTTATTTCTCTTTTATGCTCCATTGCTTCAAAGTCATAGAAAGTCCTAAACCAATTATAGTCTTCGTATTTGTTTTTTTCTAAATCTATGTATGCAATTTTTTCATAATGTCCTCTTGAATGTCTGGTTCTCCTATACCGTACTTGTTCGTGAACAAAAGAATAAGTTTCTGTTTTAGGGTTAGAAGAAAAAATAAAGTTTAATAAAAAAATAGAATTGAATACGCTAGGCGTAAAACAAAGGAAAAGTCCAACTTTTGAAAAGTCTTTAATTATTGATAATTTGAAATAATAAGCAATATAGGTCAATGCAAAAAACGCTAACAAAACAAATGTGAGTGAGAGAAATGTAAGTTGTGTGTTTAAAGTAAAGCGAAAAAGAATAACGATGTTAACTAGTGTAATTGCAGTAAATTGAAATGTCTTTGTTTTGACTACTAAAACAATTGATTGAAAAAAAGAATTAAGATTAATATTTATTTTTTCTTTGAAGATTCCTGCCCAATAGTGAACTGATAAGAAAGTTATGAAAAGTCCAGCACCAAAGCCAGCCCATCCTTTAAATATGTAGCCTAACAAAGGAGATATTATAATTACGATTGAAGAAAAGAAATATAGGTGTTCCAATACTGTAACGGCAGCTTGAGATTTTTTGTAGTGGTCTGTCTTTTTGTATTCTTCATACTGCATTTTTGCATACTCCCTTGCACGTTGTCGTGCTTGTTCTCTGCTTTCTGTTTGCCAGTCAGTGTATGAAGTATTTGTGCTTTGTTGAACTTTGGTCTTGCCTGTTTTAATGTTTGTAAGACATTCATAAGCTTCTGTTAACAATATAAATTGTTCGTTGGCATCAGGACTTTTATTCTTGTCTGGGTGTAACTTTTTTGCTTTCTGTCTAAAAGCACGTTTGATTTCTTCAATTGTCGCCTTGGAACTAATCCCTAAAGTTCGGTAGTATGTCTCTATGGAATTAGTCGTCATAATTTTATTTTGTCTGTTCGTTTCTTGCAGAATGTTTCAATTTAGCAAAGTCGCCATAAGGTAGCCTATAACGT
>JBJXGU010000289.1:0-27928 GCA_046160245.1 Bacteroidia bacterium | reverse complement strand
ATGCAAATCTTAATGTTTATTTAACAGGAAAATCACAACCCACCTTTTCGGGAAACTTTGATTGCTTCACTGTGAAATTAAATAGTGCAGGAGTTCAACAATGGGTGTCGCGATATGCGGCAGGAGTAAATATTCAAAGCTTCGGTAATGCAATAGCGGTAGATGGCAGCGGAAACGTTTATGTAGCAGGATGCATTGATCCGCCTTCTGCGGGATTGAATTGGTTGGTGATAAAATACAATGCTGCAGGCGTGCAACAGTGGGCGGATGTTCTTAACGGTCCAGGAAATAGCGACGATGAAGCCCTCGATATTGTGGTTGCCCCAAATGGAAATGCAACGGCTTGCGGTTATGTTTATGATATAACTGCCAATGGTTTTATTAATGCTTTTGTGAAACAATATGATGTGAATGGTGGAACCGTTTGGACCGATACATACACAAATCCGGCTTTCAATTTAGCTGATCGATTGAGAGGTCTCGCATATAATAATGCAGGAAATTTATTTGTATCCGGGGAGACAGCGAATTCAGCGAATAGTAAATTGGATGTGTTGGTGATGTCGTACAACGCAGCCGGTGTTCGTCAATGGGAAACGATCTACATGGATTCAACTTCTTCGAATGATGAGTATTTATTGGGAAATACTTTTGACGATTTAGGAAATGCATATGTCGTTGGAACCGATTATTCGAATGGATTTATAACTCGTGTTAATTTTGATGGTACACAAGGATGGAGAAGAAAGTGGACAGGGCCTTTACCATTTGGAAATGACGTATTGTTTTCTGTTGCTGTCGATAATAACGGTGGTGTGTATACGTCGGGAAGATGTATTTATCCGGGTCCTGATTATTATGGGAACGGCGGACTCACGAATATGATCATCACCAAGTATTCTGAGGCAGGCGATTCTTTATGGACTTATCGTGTTGCCGATTCAACGGATGCTTCTATGGGTATTGCGATTGCAACGCGTAATGGAAAAGTTTATGGAGGTGGATTTAAAACGGATACTGCCCATACAGATGAAAATTTATATGTGATTGCATTGGACACAGCAGGAAATGGTTTGAATGAATGGAATCATAACGGGCAAGGACATGCAATTACCCATGGACAACTTGTTCGAACCGATGCTGCCGATAATGTGTATTGTGCATCTACCATTGATCGATTGTATAATGAAGGATTGGATGTGGTAGTGGTTAAATATAATCCAGCTGGAAATTTGTTATGGGAAAAATATTATTCAACTCCATCGTGGAATAATGATACCATTACAGATATGCAATTTAATCCGGCCGGAGAATTGATTTTATGTATTTCTTCTGATAGTGCTAAATCAAAAAATAATTATAGGATGTCTTTGGTGAGGATGGACACTAACGGAAATTTTTTAGATACTTCATGGTATCTTCCTTCTCCATTGGGAAGTACATTATCTAGCGCTATGTTCATTCGAAATGATGGTAGCGTTGTGATTGGTGCTAACTCTAATATTGAGGGCGGTCTTCTTCTTTATTTCAACAATCAACATGTACTTCAGTGGTCTGCAAAGATGGATTCTACTCAGTTCGCCGTCACGAAAATTAATAGTGTCGCTCCCTTTCCGAATGGAGATATTGTGGTGGCAGGTTTAGTTCAAGTTTCATCCGGCAATACCGCGAAAGGTGTAGTGCAACGATTTCAGCCTTCTGGAATTCGACTCTGGTCGGCCGATTACGACTCTGTAAATGTATACGATGAAATTAAAGATGTTACTGTAAGTGCATCGGGTGAAGTAGCGGTAGTAGGAATATCAGGGTATTTGACAACAGGAACATCTGCGCTCATCACTTATGATGGAAGTACCGGCACACAACAATGGCGAGCAGTGTATAATCCAAATACGACAAATGAATTTGGAGTCAAGGTACGTTATTCGCCCGCTGGAAATATTGTCTACATCTGCAGAGGATGGACAGGATTTGTTGCACGATACATTACATTACAATATACGGGCTCAGGAACATTTCAATGGGCAACAGTTTATAATCAAACGGCCAGCGATCGCGAACCTGTAAAACTATTAGTGGAGCCTAATAATAGAATCGTTACAGCAGGATGGGAAATCAATACTGGATCTTCTAATTTCGACTTTGTCTTAGTTGGATATAATGCGTCCGGTATACAACAATTTCGAAACAATTATACTTCACCCAATTTGAACCCCGATCGCCTCTATGATTTAACACGCGACTCCCAAGGAAATTTTATTGTCATAGGCGAAAGTTCTATCGATTTCTTAAATGAATACCGCTATCAAATGATTACCATTAAGTACGGTGGAAGTGCTGTAGGAATACAAGATGTCGAGAATCCATCTAACGTTATCGCCTATCCGAATCCGTCCAATGGAACTTTCTTGTTAGTTGAAAAATTAGCAGGCTCCACCATCATCAATGGAAATGTATATGATTTACAAGGCCGGAAAGTAACCACCCTGGATCTCATCAACCGCGAAATCAACTTAACCAAATTCCCTTCCGGATTGTATGTTTTGCAATATCAACGTGAGAACGGGTCGCTCGGCAGTTTGAAGTTGATTTTGAGTCCTCATTCGTATTAGGAATTGTTCTGTTGTAGTATTTCTAGCTTCGATTTGGAAGCCTCAAGCCTCAAGCTTCAAGCCGCAAGCTGCAAACATTTCGCGTATTCGCATATTCGCGTATTTGTATGATTCGTAATTCGTACATTCGTATCGATTCGTAATTCGTATCGATTCGTAATTCGTATCCTATCGTAATTCGCCCTTCGACAGGCTCAGGGCACCTGCTTTTCGTATAATTTCGCATTTCGTGTATATTCGCATTTCGCGTATTCGTATGATTCGTAATTCGTACATTCGTATCGATTCGTAATTCGTATCCTCATCATGTGTGGCCGCTATATCTTAATCGACAATATCAAATCCTACGAAAAGCGTTTCAACGCCGTTGCGCAGCAATATTCCGCGCGCGTTACTTTGCCTAATTTTAATGTGACTCCTGGTGCTTTGGCTCCAATAATTACCAACGACAAACCGACTGAGATTCAGTTTTTTCACTTTGGACTCACGCCTTTCTGGGCGAAGAAACCCATGTACTTAATCAATGCTCGAGCAGAAGGAGATCATAACAGTGATGATGATCCAAACTATCGTGGAGCGAAGGGAATCATCAGCAAACCTTCATTTCGAAAACCCATCCGTTCACAACGGTGTTTAGTGATCGCCGATTATTTTATTGAAGGTCCGAAAAAAGAAAAACTCGACAAACCATACCTTGTCTACCTCAAGCGCCGACCCATGGCCTTGGCTGGAATCTGGGATGAATGGGCGAATAAAGAAACGGGAGAAATAATAAATTCTTTTTCCATCATCACCACTACACCCAACAAAGTCATTCAGCAAATCGGACATCATCGTTCACCAGTTATCCTTCACGAGAGCGACGAACGCAGATGGCTGGAAGCAGAACATCTCAACCAAATTACTGATCTCCTCGAACCGTATACCGATGATGAGATGAACGCGTATCCCATCAGCAAAAGAATAAAGAGTCCAAGAGAAAACGACATCGACCTCCTCCAACCCATCGGCGATCCCATCCTCCCCGAAATAGAATTAAAAGTTTACCGCGATTTAAAATTACAAGGGATGGGATATACTAAGCGAGATGAACGATCTGGATAATTTGAAGATGATTTAATTTGAAAATTTGAAGATTTTTTTGAGTCGTCCTAGAACAAATCATGAAAAATCATAATCATCATAAAAAATCTGTGCCTGCCTGCTGAAACTTTAGTGAAAGTAGGGCCCATCAACATTGATTTTAGAATAAATTATTATCTTTATTTTCTCAAACTTTCCCATCATGAAAAAAACCTTACTTTCTCTCTTCAGTATTTTATTTTCTCTCTCCTCCTCCTCCCAAATTCCTGAACTCTGGGGCTCCATGGCTCTTGGTGGCTCCTTCGGTATTGGCGGCATCATCAAAATAAACGGTGACGGCACAGGCTACAGCATGGACCATACTTGCACCGGATTACTTAACGGAGGAAGCATCCAAAGCAACCTCTTGCCCATCAACAGCACGCTGCTTTATGGAAATTCAACTAGCGGCGGACTCAATGCCGTTGGGGATATTTTTAGTTACAATCCAGGCACGAACAATTACACATCCATGTTTAGCATGGATTCACTTTCTGGATATTATCCTCGCGGACCTATCATCAAAGCGAGTAACAACAATAGTTTATTCGGTATGACCAACAACGGCGGCATCTTTGACAAAGGTGTTTTTTATGAATTCAATTTGACGAATAACACGTATACAAAATATCATGATTTTGATGTCACCAGCGGACAACTTCCTAATGGCGGCGTGATGCAATCGACGGTAAATAATAAAATTTACGGCATGACTACTTCAGGCGGAGCAAATAGTGGTGGCATAATTTTCAGTTACGATATTCCGACGACTACATTTTCAATTGTTCATGATTTTTCATTCACAACAGGCTGGACACCTTTTGGCACACTGCGACAAGCGAGCAACGGATTACTATACGGAATGGCATTTGGTGGAGGAGCGGGAGGCTACGGTGTCATCTTTAGTTTCAATCCAACCAATAATAATTACAACGTTGTACACAACTTCAACGGTACCGATGGTTCTGCGCCATGGTGTCAGTTAATTGAAGTAGGTGGAATTTTATATGGATGTACTACTCAAGGTGGAGTAAACAATAACAAAGGTGTTATTTTTAAATATCAAATTTCAAACAACACCATGACCAAGCTGCACGATTTTGATACACCTACTGGTGCAAGTCCATTCGGAAATGTGATGATGGCAAGCGATGGAAACTTATATGGATGTACCAACAGCGGAGGTGCAAATAGTTTAGGCGTGATTTATAAATTCAGTTTAACTACGAATACATACACGGTAATTTACAATGGTTCATTCGCCACAGGCGGAATTCCGTACGCCGATTTAATTGAATACAGCGGCGCCACACCCGTCAACGAAATTGACAAAAAGGAAAATGTAATTTCCATTTTTCCAAACCCTACGAGCGGAGCCATCAACATTCAAGTCAACAACTTTACAAAGCCTACTACTTTAATTCTCACCAATGTGTTGGGCCAAGAAGTGATGCAGATTCCATTAGCTGTACCTGCTTTACAATTGGAATTAGATTTATCTCCGGGATTGTATTTTTACTCGTCAGTATCTTCTTCTTCTCGAAGTGCGGGGCGGTTGGTGGTGGAGTAGGGGAATTTCGTGCGGCAATAATATGTTATACGTAATTTTTTATGACTGTAGAAAAAACAATCGATCACCTTAATAGAATTGAATTTCATGATTTAACCGTGGAATCTTTTTCACTAATAAATCAAGAGAAAAGTGTTTTCAAAATCGTATGCTTACCATTTGACGAATCGAAATCAGAGTATCGAAAAATGGAAATTGAATTTGCAAATATTATCAGTCTAACGTTACCATCTATTACATTTGAGTCTGATACTGATCTTGAGATTTACAGCTTTAATTATAGATTTGAAAACTCCTATATTTGTTCTATTGAATTTCTAACTGGATTCTCAAAACCGAGTTTCAAGATTGAAGTAGAATGTGAAACGATCAATATTAGAGATTAAAAAACTACGTATAACAGGTCCTTTGCTCCCTACTCCTCGGGGAGGCGGGCATTTGGTTACATAATACTTAATTGGTAATTTTAATATCTCAAATAAATAGAAATCACGCTCCGTGTCCCGCCCAACGCAAAGCCCCGGAACGTCACGTACCTTGAATCACCTTAATACACCAAAGTTGAATGCCGAGTAATTCATGAAAGACTTTAGTAAGTGAAATAACGAAACTAGAAATCTATGGAACTTAGCAAAGCATCACTAACATTATAATAATGACATGAACTTCCTTCCATCCGCAATCTCCTGCGCTTTATGGCGTTCCAGAAGCAGCGCCAACATTTTTTAGAAAATCGCTGAGGGAAGTTCATCCTTTTAATTTTCGCTCTACCATTTCTTTATAACTCCTCCCTAAAGGAAGAGAAATGTCGTCTATTTCAATTTCTTGTGCATTGTAAGATGTAATCATATTGCTATTAACAATATAGGATTTATGAATACGAATAAAGTTTTCTTGCGTCAGTACTTTTTCTATTTCACCGATCTGAAATTTGGTAATATATTTCCGATTACGGGTATGAATTCGCACATAATCCTTCAAACTTTCAATGTAAAGGATATCATCCTCAAATACCTTCAACTGTTTTTTATCTACATTAAAAAAATGATAAACCCTTTGACGAATCTCGCTGTGTACTTCCGATGAAACATTTTTGTGTTTGTCGAATACTTTATTTACTGCCTGCAAAAAACGGTTGAACTCAATTGGCTTTAGCAGATAATCAATTACATTGAGATTGAATCCGTCAATAGCGTAATGATGATAGGCAGTAGTAAGTACAATATCATATTTATCACGAATGGTTTTTATAAAATCTATTCCGTTTATTTTCGGCAAATTAATATCGAGAAAAATAAGGTCAATTTTTTCATTACGCAATTTCTCCATTGCTACAAATACATTTTCGCAAATACCCTTAAGCTTTAGCCCAGGAACCTGACTGATGTAATCGCTGATTACATCGGCTGCTAGAGATTCATCCTCTACTATCAAACAATTCAAATCCTGCATATGATGCTAAGTTAATACGCAAATTTACAATGAAGTAATTATCTTTTTCATGATGAACAAACGAATAATCGCGGTACAGCAGTTCGAGTTGCCTGCGAAGGTTTGGTAAACCTATTCCTTCTTCGCCATTTGATTGAACAGATGAACCTTCAATAGGATTTATTACACTTACTTCAAGCGAGTTTTGAACCAATGTAATATTGAATTGGATTTCAGAAGCACCTGAACCATTTCCATGCTTAAAAGCATTTTCAATAAGCGGAAAAAGAAGTAGTGGTGTTACTTGCATGGAGTTGTTATCAATACACTTTTCCATTTTCACCTGTAATCTTTTCCCAAAACGAAGTTGCTGCAGTTCTATATAATCATCAATAATTTTCATCTCTTCTTCTATAGGAACAGTTTTTTTTCCAGTCTCATAAATCATATAGCGAAGAATTTTTGACAACTTCATAACAGTATCGGGCGTTGAAGCAGATTGTGCTCTCGATAGCGAGTAAATGCTGTTGAGCATATTAAACAAAAAGTGAGGATTGATTTGCGATTTAAGATGCCTCATTTCAGACTGTAGTTTTTCCTGTATGAGTGCTTTTTCATTTTTGATAGCTTTTATCCGCAACCGGAATAATTTTATTGCGGCAGCAATGCCAACCACTTGTAATATATCGAAAATCGAATAAAATAAACGTGCTGCAAATTCCAGGGTGGTAAACGTTTGTGGCTCATTGAATGTAAGATAAGGCCATATAATAAAATGTATCATGACACGGTAACCCAACACGAAAAAACACAGCGCAGCAAAAACTTCAATAAGTAGCATGAACTTTCCCGGTTGTTTCAACCATCGTGGAATCAAAGAATATAAAACATAATAAACTGCAGGTAATTTAATTGATAATAAAAGAAGATGGCTCAACGCTACATTTTTGAATAAATCAAATGAAGGGTTAATGTTATTGGAACTGGAAAGGTATAGCGCAGTAAAGAGATTGATACTGAAATAAACCATCCAGAATAAAATGTGAAACCACACTCCCTTATTTTTTATCATTCCATAAATATACTGAATTAATATTTTAAAAGGTTAAAAACAATATGAACGGCAGGTTTCTACATACAAACAGCAAATTTAACCAGATGTAAGGCAGACGTACCTTAAATTCGGTCATGTGGATATCGGAACATGTTGTTTAGATACTTTTCAAAAATAAAAATCGTATTCTATATTAGGTTTGCTGAAACAAAAATATTCAATATGAAAATACATCACCATTATATTTTAGTTTCAAAACAATTTCTCCTAACTTTATTTAGCCATCTAATAGTTACAGCAACTTTTGCGCAAACATTTACAAAGATTACTTCCGGTCCGCTTGTAACCACAGATGGCGACTCGCGCAGTGTAAACTGGATTGATGTAAACGGTGACGGGTTTATTGATTGTATGATTACTAACGGTCCATCGACAGGGCAAGACAATTTTTTGTATATAAATAATGGTACCGGAGGGTTTACCGCTTTCACTGGCGACACCATCGTTAACGACAATAAACCTTCTGATGGAGCAACATGGGCTGATAGTGACAATGATGGCGATTTAGATTGCTATGTAGTGAATTGGTATAACACAAAAAATCTATTCTATATTAATACAGGAGTTGGTTCATTTATTCAAACTCCGAATGCTGTTGACACAAGCGGTGGCTATTGCGAAACAGCATCGTGGGGAGATTACGATAATGATGGCTTGCTCGACTTATACGTTACACGAAGTGGCGGTACCTTTGCCACAAATAAAAATTTGCTTTTTCACAACGAAGGAGGCAATACATTTTCAAAAATAGTAACCGGCACACCAGTTACAGATGCTTTTATTTCACGCAGTGTTAACTGGACTGACATTGATAGTGATGGTGACCTTGATTTGTTTGTAACAAATGAAAACTATCAAAATGAAAATTTGTATCGCAATGATGGCGCAGGGGTCTTTACTAAACTTACAACTGGACCCCTATTAAATGACGGAGGAAAAACAATGAGCAGCAGTTGGGGTGATTATGATAATGATGGCGACCTTGATGTCTTTCTCGCTAACGATCAGGGAAATGATGGGCTTTTCAGAAATGATGGTAATTTTAACTTTACAAAAATCACTTCCGATACAGTTTCAAATTGCGGTGGGTATTCATTCAGCTCGGCATGGTCAGATATAGATAATGACGGTGACATTGATTTGTATGTAACCAATTCATTTTCTACATTTACCCTTTCGCTCAATTTTCTTTTTCTTAATAATGGCAATGGCTCATTTACAAGATTGAGCAATACAGCACCTGCAACAGATTTAGATTGGTCCTACGGTTGCGCTTTTGGTGATTATGACAATGACGGCTTTGAGGATTTAGCAGTAGCTACCTGTAGGTATAACGCGGTTGACCGTCCTGATTTGCTTTATCACAATGATGGAAATTCAAATAACTGGATCACGATAAAGCTGGTTGGCACTACAACAAATAAATCTGCTATAGGGACTAAAATAAGAGTGAAGGCAATCATTAACGGAAACCCTGTATGGCAAATGCGAGAAATATCTGCGCAATCTTCCTATTGTGGGCAAAATGATTTACGCGCACACTTTGGTATAGGGAATGGAACGCTTATTGACTCAATAAAAATTGAGTGGCTGTCTGGGTGTGTGGAAATATTCGATAGCATTTCAACAAATCAATTTATAACAATTGCAGAAACGCCATGCAGTGTTGGGATTAACGAAATAAAAACAAATGACGATATTAGCATCTTTCCTAATCCTACTTCTGGAATCATATTCATACATCTTTTAGGAAGTTTATTTGAAGCTGGCGATAAAATAGTAGTGACAAATACTTCAGGAGACATGATTGGCGAGTACAAAATAAATTCTCCCAATAATCAATTTAAAATTGACATGAATGAATACGGCAGCAATTCAGCAGGGACATATATTATCAGCATCATCACCTCGACAGGGATTAGAGCCAAAAGAATTATCAAATTAAATTGAACATACGGATTGCAACTCAATACGACATTCATGAAAATCTACTCACTTTAGAAGCCAACCTTAATGAGGATGCTACTTCATGCTGACGGAAGAGAAATTACCTTTGACAAACAATAAAGTAAGGGCTCAACACAATAATCATTGAAGACAATAAAATGAAAAGAATTTACTCATTAATTGCAATTGCATCGCTTTTTGCATTTGCTTGCACAGCACAACCCGTTGTTACATATCCTAACGGAGGGGAAACTTTGATTGTGGGCAGTACAGTGACAATCACATGGACAGGGACAACATTAAACACCGTTGTTGGCATAGATTATACCATAGACAACTGGACGAATACAATATGGCTGAATACTAATTATCAAAATCCGTCTGCTAATAGCTATACTTGGGTTATTCCAAACAATCCTGGTACACAATGTAAAGTGGGTGTTTTTAATACCAATTTCCAGGGCGATATAAGTAACAACTATTTTACTATTTCAACCAGTACGGGTGTTGAAGAAAACTATTCAGATAATGATGTAACTGTTTTTCCTAATCCATTTTCAAATACACTTAATATCATATTCAGTAATAATGAGATTTCTGAATTTATTCTTTATGATATTTCATCAAGAAAAATTATGCATACTGAAATTGCAAACTCTGTTTCATTGAATACGGAACAACTTGCAAAAGGGATTTATATTTACGAAGTGCGTGAAAGAAGGGGTTTGTGCAAGAAGGGAAAAGTTGTGAAAGATTGAAACGACACACCTTCGTGGCAAAAGAAAAAAAGAAGGGCTTTGTTCCGTTAACAAACAGTAATGGTTTCTATTTACATTTGTGGTTAACGAAAATTATTGCAAGGTACTTTACCCCTTCTTCGTAATTAACAGTGCAAAAGAAAAAAATTGCAGCAGATAACCCATTTTAAATTTTCACACCGATAAGATGAAAAACAAAAATCAATGAAAATAAGATTACTGATCGCATTACTTTCCATCTTTGGAATGGTACAGGGTCAAGGTGTCTGGACGCAGAAAGCCAACTTTGGCGGATCCGGAAGAACTTCTGCCGTTGGATTCTCAATTGGTACAAAAGGGTATATTGGGACCGGTTCAGATATTATAGGTGTGAAAAAGGATTTTTGGGAATGGGATCCGACAACCAATAGCTGGACGCAGAAAGCAGATTTTGGAGGTGTAGCGAGAAAAGGCGCTGTTGGTTTTTCCATCGGACAGAAAGGATATATTGGAACAGGAGGGTTGGATTTATTTTCAGGTTCTTATTTTAATGATTTCTGGGAATATGATCCTGCAGGAAATAGCTGGGTGCAGAAAGCAGCATTTGGGGGAACCGCAAGATATGCGGCAGTGGGCTTTAGCATAAACGCAAAAGGATATTTAGGTTTAGGGGATGATACCGGTGCAGGTATGCATGATTTTTGGGAATACGACCAGATTTCAGATAGCTGGACACAAATTGCCAGCATAAGTATCACCCCTGCTTTAATGTTTGCCGCTGGTTTTTCTATCGGCAATAAAGGGTATGTGGGAACAGGATGGGATGGAACTCAAACCCACAACGATTTTTGGGAGTATGATCCGGCATTAAATTTATGGACACAGAAAGCTAATTTTAGCGGAAGTATAAGAACTGCAGCGGTGGGATTTTCAATTGGCAATAAGGGCTTTATCGGTACCGGGCAATACGCCATTTTCGAAAACGATTTTTGGGAATATGATCCTGCTACCAACTCCTGGACCCAAAGGGTAAACGTTTCGGGTATTGGCAGAAGAGATGCAGTTGCTTTTTCTATCGGCAACAAGGGGTATATTGGAGTTGGGCAGGATACCAGTGGGTTTACTACCGATTTCTGGGAATATCATGATACTACAGCCCTTTCTGTTAGTGAAGTTGAAAATAAAATTCATCTCACTATTTTCCCAAACCCATTTTCTTCTTCCACCAATTTGCTATCCGACCAATTTTTAAATAACGCAACCTTGACAGTTTACAATTCAATCGGACAACAAGTAAAACAAATAAATAATATTTCTGGACAGACAGTTTTTCTTAAGCGTGACAATCTTCCAGTCGGGCTTTACTTCATTCGACTTACACTGTATAACAAAGTACTCTCCATAGAGAAATTAGTAATCACGGACTGATAATAGCAATGGCACTAACAGCACCTTTGGCGTTATGGCTGGTGTAGTGCGAGTATAAACATTGCGCAGACAGACAAGAATAATGAATAAAAATTGGAGACCAGTAACCATTTAAAAAACGGGGCGACACCAAAAAGCCAAACGAGGAGAAAAAAATAACAACAATAAAATGAAAATAATAAAATTAATATTTTTAGTGCCATTTATTTTAGTATCAAAAATAAATGCTCAACCATTTTGCTTTTGGGACCCAAACACCGGAGGTTTTTATAGTAACGGATCATCGGGGGCTATCTATGATGCAACAAGCGGAGACTTTAATTCTGATGGGTTTATAGATATTGTTACTGCCAATAGTGTTGGTGGCAACATCTCATTTATTCCAGGATATGGGAATGGGACATTAGGAGTTCCTGATACAACTACTGTACCTGCCACTTTGTTTTGTATAACTTCGGGAGATTTTAATGGCGATGGCAATCTTGATGTTGCGACAGCAAATCATGGAAACGTATTTGTGTTATTTGGTAATGGCAATGGTACTTTTCAACCTTATGTCTCTTATGCTGCGGGCTCATCTCCTTCAAGGATATATTGTAAAGATATCAGCAACGATGGTGTACCAGACCTAATTGAAGCTGCCAGTGGTGGTGTTTTTGTTTTAATTGGACAAAGCAGCGGTACTTTTTTTCCTAGTATTCTATATCCAACAGGTGGAGATGTTAATGATATAACAATTGTTGATTTTGACAGTGATGCGATTTTGGATATTGTATCGACTACTCATATAGATGCTATAAATTCAGAATTGTCTTTTCTAAAAGGAAATAGTAGTGGAATTTTCGCTTCTACCGTTTCCGTCTTTTCAATGACCTATCCATATAATTTTATTGCTGGCATTACTGCCGGCGATGTTAATAATGATGGGAAGGAAGACTTAATCGTGGCAAACAGTGGTAATTCTTCAAACAGAATTGAACTCTATTTTGGCATCGGTAACGGTACATTTAGTAGTCCTATTTTTTACCCAACGCTTGGTAATCCATTTTATGTATATCTCACAGATTTTGATAATGACTTAATAAAAGACATCGTTGTGGAGGAAGGCAACGGATACACAGTTTTAAAAGGAAATAGTAATGGTACATATAATACACCCCAATTTTTTTTAGCAATGAGTACTCCAAATACACTCGTTATTGCAGATTTTAATGGAGATGGAAAAATGGATCTTATAATTCCTTCTGCATATTCTGGCTCTCCGCTAATTGCAGTGAATCTTAATTGTACTATAACAGGAATTGATGATATTCTTCAAAGTGCGAATACCTCAATAAATATTTTCCCAAACCCATTTTCTTCTTCCACCAATTTGCAATCCGACCAATTTTTTAATAACGCAACCTTGACAGTTTACAATTCAATCGGACAACAAGTAAAACAAATAAAAAATATTTCTGGACAGACAGTTATTTTCAAGCGTGACAATCTTCCAGTCGGACTTTACTACATTCGACTTACACTAGACAACAAAGTATTCTTCACAGATAAATTAATAATCACGGACTGATAAAAGCAATGGTACTAACAGCACCTAGGGCGTTATAGCTGGAGCAGTGCGAAAATAAAAAGTTGTGCTCCCGATAGCGGGATAATAAACATTGTGCGGTTGGACAAAGTAGTGTTCCAATCACGAAGCCTCGGGACGCCACTTCTTTTAACTGCAAAACCTCGTTATAGGCAAGAATTTATCAATCTGCAATTACAAATCCAAAAACCGACATTGACTTAAGTAATCCGACAAAGGGAATTTATTTCGTGAAAATCTTTGACAGGCAAACAATTCTTACTAAAAAAATTGTCATAGAGTAAGGACACTTTACGACTGACAGAAAACCAAACCAGCCCTTAGCAGTTGTAAATTAGAAATAGGCAAATTTAAAGACTAACAAAATTATGAAAAAGACAATTCTGATTCTTCTATTTGAATTATTAGTTGGCTCATTTACCTATGGACAAGTAATTAATAAAAGTAAGCTAGATACTCTTCTGAAGAAAGCTGAACAGACCCATTCCGAAGCTATTATCATCAAAAGAGACAATGAATTAGTTACAGAAAAGTATTTTGGCATTGGACAGGCTGATAAAAAAATTGAAAGTATGTCTTGCACGAAAAGTATTGTTGGGCTTGCTGTTTCTTGTATGCTTTCAGATAAGTTATTTGACAGCCTTGATATTCCGATTTCAAACTACTACTCTGAATGGAGACAAGGACAAAAGCAATTTATTACACTAAGACACTTGGTAAATATGACATCAGGACTGCAAAACAATTCTAATGCATCAGTAGAAATTTATCCCAGTCCTGACTTTGTTCAATTAGCCCTCTCTGCTGAACTTTCAAATAAACCTGGTGAATTCTGGTCATATAATAACAAGTCATTAAATCTTTTGGCAGGGGTTATAAAAAAAGTAACCGGCAAACGAATGGATATTTATATTGGTGAACGTCTTTTCAAACCATTGGGAATTACAGATTATAGTTGGTCCATGGACAATGTAGGCAATCCACATGTAATGTCAGGGTGTCAAATTAAGCCAATCGACTTTATCAAGATTGGACTTCTATTATTAAATAAAGGAAAGTTTAACAATGATGTGGTAATTGGAGAAAAACACATAAATGATGTTATCACGCCATCTGAACAATATCAAGGATATGGAATGTTATGGTGGATAGACTATGAAAATACGATTTCAACTGTTGATGATGAAATTATTAGGGAGCTAACTACAGCCGCAGTACCTAATGAGTTCATCAAAAAGGCAACAAAATTGAAGGGGACTTATAACTCAAATGATGAATACTATGCTAAAGTTAAAATTATTTTTGGGGATAATCCCTGGGAATATATTAATGAAACTCTTGGGCCGACCCTTCGTCTTCGCAAAAAAGCGTTTAGTGGTAATGTGACATATCGTGCTGACGGATATTTAGGGAATTATATCATTGTAAATCCAAAAAATAGAACTGTTGCAATCAGAATGATAAGCCATCAAAGTTTCGAGAATGAAAACGATAACTTTGTTGACTTTGGCAAACTGGTGTTGAATTTAACTGAGTAAAAAACTGCCTATACTTAGGTTTGGCAAAAGGGTTTTGTGCTAGGCTAAACATTTAAACTTTCTATAAATTTTTGAACTAAATTTGAACTTTGGTACTTTCTAAACCCTACATTCGCAAAGCCCCTAAACGATACTTGATAATTTCTTAAAAAATTAAAAATGCGAAAACATTCGAACATTAATAACATTAATCATTTTCTTATCGTTTTATTTTCATTATTATTCTTTGTTTCAGGATATGAATTAAAAGCTCAACTAAGCTATAACGTTCTTTTCCTTGGAAACAGCTACACTGGCGTTAATAATTTACCACAAATTGTGCATGATGTTGCCTTGTCAGCCGGAGATACTTTAGTTTTTGATAGTTATACTCCCGGAGGATATCAATTAATTGATCATTATACTGACATTACCAGTCAAACTAAAATAATGGCAGGTGATTGGGATTATGTAGTTATACAGGGGCAAAGCCAGGAGCCTGTTACTTCAACCAGCCAGTTTAACAGTGGTGGCTCAGCTTTACATAACCTGATAAAACAATATAATCCATGTGCGGTAATAATGCCCTATATGACCTGGGGAAGGAAAAACGGGGATGCATCAACTTGCCCCTGGTTCCCCATAATGTGTACTTATCAGGGTATGGACACGACCATTAGGAACCGTTATTTAGACCTAACTGCTTCTATTAATGGAGAAGTATCACCTGTTTCAGTTGTGTGGAATTACATCCGGCAAAATTATCCCGGCATTGATTTGTATCAAGCAGACGAAAGTCACCCTTCAACAGCGGGTTCTTATGCGGCTGCCTGTTGCTTTTATGCAAGCATTTTTAAAAAAGATCCTACATTGATCACTTTTGATTTTGGATTAAGTGCAACCGATGCTTCCCTCATAAGAGATGCAACCCAAACACAAGTATTCGACAGTTTACAGCGGTGGGATTTTAAGAAACCACCAATAGCTGAGATTAGATATCAAATCGGTTCTGGCAGTAATGAAGTAATTTTTCAGGCAATAACCTGGAACGGTGTTAGGCAAACCTATTTATGGGATTTTGGAGATGGCGATACATCCTCTGCGCGATTTCCAACACATTCCTATTTAACTAACGGAACATACACCGTTACTTTAACTACCACAACTTGCGATTTGCAAGGGATGCACACCAGCTTTGCAGATACTGTTATCCAATTCTGCAGCCACACACCCACCGTTTATACATCTCAGCCCTTGGTGTGTTATAGTGATACACTTTGGACACAAGCGGCAGATAGCTACCAATGGTTTGCTAATGGACTTCCTATACCTGAAACCAATCAATACTTAACAAATTATTCCCAGTATGCTAACTCAGGATTTTCCGTTCTTTCTACTTTTAGTGTTTGTTCTGAATTGTCAGAAGCATATACAGGCAGTCCTCAATGGTCTGGTTATTATTTTGACATATGGGCCTTTAATGATCCCTGCGTTGGAGATACAGTCCCATGGATGGTATTACATACCAGTGGTTCCTTATCAGGTCTAGAAATTATACTATGGTATAGAAATGATACTCTTTTAACATCCCTGAACAATGAAGACACATTGTATATAACTACAGGAGGAACGTATGAATGTAAGGTAATCAATCCAAATGGTATCTGCCCTTTGGATACCACCTCTTATCGTTTTACATATGATTGTGGAATAACTGGTATTGAAGATAACCTTCAGGATTTATCATTGAGTATATTTCCAAACCCCGCATCGGAAACCATTACCATTAAATTTGCAAACAAAATCTTAAAAGAACAGATTGAAATTTATAGCGTAATCGGAAGTTTAACGAAAGTGATGGAAGCATCAGGAACAACAACCCTTAGTATTTCAGATTTACCAAACGGGCTCTACTTTGTCCGACTAAAAAACAATAAACAGCCTCCATTAAAATTTATTAAACAGTAAGAAATATTCATCGAGAATCACAGATCTATTGAATATGTTGATGATAGTAAACAACAAATAATTGATCATAATATAACAAAATAATTTGTGACAGAAAATAATACCAAATGGTTGGATGATTACACCATTCATAATAGTTTTTGCAAAAAAATAACGACACTTATGTTGGATCTACAACTTGACAAATAATTTCATCGTTTGTATGCATAAGCTAGACGGTTGGCAAGTATGTTGTATCCCGTTGAAGACTTAACGGAACAAATTTCAACTTTGATATCTTTTATACCGATAGGGATTTTGATAAAGGAGATAGTGGAATAAAAATAATCTCGAAAATAATTTTGAAAAATTAGAAATTAAATAATCAGAGTAGCTGAAAACCAAACAAAGGAATTAAAATTTTTCGTAATTTTCATTTTTATTAAATAATCACAAAATGGCAAATACAGTAATTCACAAGTCCGAATCACGAGGAGATGCAAATCATGGTTGGTTGCACAGCAAGCATACATTTAGTTTTGCAAATTATCATAACCCTGAGCGAATGCATTTTGGAATGCTTCGAGTGTTGAATGATGATTTTGTGGAGGCAGGAATGGGTTTTGGAACACATCCACACGACAATATGGAAATAATTTCAATTCCACTCGAAGGTGATTTAGAGCATAAAGACAGCATCGGAAATATTACCGTAATTAAAAAAGGGGATGTTCAAATTATGAGTGCCGGCACAGGGGTTACGCATTCCGAATACAACAAGAATAAAGATCAACCTGTAAAGTTTTTACAGATATGGATTTTTCCAAAGGAGAAAGATACGAAGCCCCGCTATGATCAAATTACGCTTGACGAGAAAGTCCGACGCAATAATTTTCTGCAAATTGTATCACCCAAAGCTGATGATGCCGGTGTTTGCATTCTTCAGGATGCATGGTTTCATCTGGGAAAATTTGATAAAGATTTTTCTATTGATTACAACATCAAAAAAAGCGGGAACGGTGTTTATGCATTCATATTGAAAGGTGATGTTGTGATTGATGGGAATGTATTGAATGAAAGAGATGGGTTGGGAATCTGGAACATAGATAAATTTGCTGTACAAGCAATTTCTCAAGATGCTGAAGTATTGTTGATCGAAGTGCCGATGAATATGTAAAGTAATTATAAACTTTCAATGAATAATTTAGTATCTATAATGAAACTGTGCGGGGACCAAAAGAGTAATTTTTTTACAATTGTTGGCTTGTGTTTTATTTCTAGTTGAGATGAAAAGTTTGTTGCTTTGTGGCTCACCATTTAGATGGTATACCAATTCAAAATCATATTACTTTACATGTTCTTTATACGTGATACTGGGTCCTACTACAAAGAACGAAGAATTCACCTATTTCACATAAGGTCGCGGAGCCAATCAAAACCTGCACTATATACAGTTGTTTATTAATTGATTAAGTTAATTATATCTTTTTATGGAATCTAATTCCATATTTTTCCGTATATTTGGTAGATGATTGTTCGACAGGGATATAATGAGGTGATTCGTCTTGCGGCTAATTTTAAAGCAATTGCTATAACTGGTGCCAGACAAACGGGGAAATCAACATTGGTAAAGACTCTTTTTCCTGGCAAGCCTTATGTTTCACTGGAAAATCCAGACGTTCGTCGTTACGCCATCGAAGATCCAAGAGGATTTATTAGTCAGTTTTCAAATGGAGCTGTCTTAGACGAAGTTCAACGTACACCTGAATTGTTTTCTTACTTGCAAGAAGTGTTAGACAGTAGCGATGAGAAAGCACAATTTATATTAACCGGATCTAATAATTTCTTATTGCAAGAATCCATTTCGCAAAGTTTAGCAGGACGTATTGCTTTTTTTCAATTACCTACATTTAGTATTCAAGAGTTACATCATGCTCATTGGCTTCCCGACAATGATGATGATTTAATTATTAAGGGATGTTTCCCACCAGTATATGACCAACAAATTCCATCTCCCGATTGGTCAAGAAATTACATTAGTACGTATATAGAAAAAGACATTCGTCAGCTGCGCAACATCAATGATTTGTTTGTTTTTGAAAGATTTCTTTCTTTATTAGCAGGTCGTTGTGGACAAGAACTCAATGCAAGTGCTTTGGCGTTAGAGGCGGGAGTTGATGTGAAAACCATTCAAGCATGGATCGGTTTGCTTGAAGCAAGTTATGTTGTGTTTTTATTAAGACCTCATCATAAAAATTTTAATAAAACCATTGTGAAGCGACCAAAAATATATTTCACAGATACCGCGATTGTTTGCTCACTGTTGCGCATTACCGAAAAAAATCATTTAATCAATCATCCACTTCGTGGAGCTATCTTTGAGAATTTTGTTGTAATGGAATTACGTAAAGTATTTATTAATGCAGGGAAGCCATCACCGCTTTTTTATTGGAGAGATAAAACCGGACACGAAATAGATATTATTTTGGATGATGGGATGAAACTCCTTCCTATTGAGATAAAATCAGGAAAAACTATTGGCAGCGGATACGTTAAAAATATTCATTATTGGATGAAGCTTAGTAAAGCAGAAAATGCAGTTGTGTTGTATGCAGGAAAAGAACAACAAACATATTCTGACAATATAAAAATTATTAATTGGAAAAGTTTCATACTTAATAGTTCAAAGTTGTTTTGAAAAATGGTTTTCTAATAATTGTATATTCATTGTTGTGAATAAAAGTAAATTTATATTTTTGAATACTATGCAAGTAAATTCCCATCTCTTCTTTCATAGCTATTATAATAATTCTAATCGATGTAAAAGTAAAAACATGCAAATCCCATTTAACCAATTCGAATTATACATCGATGAAACCATTTTAAAACGGGGGCTTTCATATTTTAAGAAAGGTTTTGTGAGCGTGTGTGAAGAAGTAGCAATAGGCGTATATCAGGCTTATGTAATAGGAGAAGATGAATATACCGTGGAACTAAATGTAAAAGGTGACACGTTGCTCGAACACAATTGTTCATGTCCGTATGACTTAGGGCCTATTTGTAAACATGTTGTAGCTGTATTATTTTATTTACAACAAGATGCTTTAGAGCTAAGACCAGCTGAAAAAAAACTAGGAAAATCGAAATCAAAAGTAGAGGTTAAAAAGACTAAGAAGAAGAGTGTCGTGGAACAATTGGAAGATTTTTTGGAATTAATTCCTCGAGATGAGTTGAAACATTTTGTAAAAGAAGTTGCCGTAAATAATACTGATTTCCGGAATCAACTAATGTCGAATTTTGCTGTATATAATACTAATGAAACAAAGGAATTATATGCCAAACAAGTAAAAGCAATCATTCGTAAGGCAATGGGGCGAGATGATTTTATTTATGGGAGGAAAGCGGAAGAACTTTGTTTGCAGGTTTCGACATTGATAACGTTGGCGCTAAAACAAATAGATTGCGTCAATTACAAAAGTAGTTTTTTTATATCCGCTGCTGTTATGGATGAATTGACTCCCGTTCTTCAATTTGCGGATGATAGTTATGGTGATATCAGTGGGAATATTTTTGGCGCATTCGATGTGTTAAAACAACTTACTAAACTTCCATTGAATGATGCATTAAGAGTTCAATTATTGCATTATTTTCTTTCTTCTTTCGAGAATGGTTTATTTGAAGGCTGGGACTGGCATGTAGGTGTTTTAGCGTTGGCAGCAGATATTTTAATTACGGAACAAGAAACTCAACTAGTAATAAGTTGTTTAGATCGGTTAATGAATTCAACCTATCTAGTAAACGAAGCAAATAGAATAAAATTGGAGATTTATAAGCGTCGGAAAAGTGATGTCGAGATAGAAGACTTTATTCAACAAAATCTTTCTAATTCTTATATCAGAATCGAAGCCATTCAAAGAGCTGTTCAACTGTCGTACTTTGAAAAGGCCACAAGTATTGCCTGGGATGGAGTAAAGCTGGATGAAAAAGATCGTCCGGGACTGGCGTTAGATTGGTATGATTGGTTACTGAAAATTGCGCAAGCACAAAATGATACTTCTAAAATTATTGAATATGCTCGTTTACTTTTTATGCGCAACTTTACCAGAAAACAGGATTATTATCAAGTGCTTAGTAATGCAGTATCACCCGAGAATTGGAATCCTTTTTTGGAAAAAATGATAGTCGATATTTCGTCGAAAAGAAGTTGGTTGGACTATATTTTATTATCTTCCATTTTTATTAAAGAAGGATGGTGGGACCGATTGCTCAACCTTGTCAAGAAAAATCCAACTTTAGATCGCATCGAACAGTTTGAAAAAGTACTTTCTGAAGATTATTCCAAGGAGCTTGTTCTTCTTTATTGTGATGCAATAAAAAAGTATATGGAGCAAAATACAGGACGAAAGTATTACCAATCTGCCTGTAGATATTTAAGACGCATAATAAAACTTGGTGGTCAGTCTGAAGTAGATAGAATTGTCGCAAATTTTAGAGTGCAATATTACCAGCGAAAGGCTTTAATGGAAGAGTTAAATCGGTTGTAATTTGATGTTAAATTTTATTAATGAAGTAATTAAACAGTCATCTTTTATCGGGAATGACTAATTTCCCTTGATTTTTTAATTAATTTGCAGCTCAAAGAAATTCTAAATGGATTTACCCATCTTGTTATTTTATGGCTTTGCCTTTATCGGCTTGGTGCATTCCATCATCTTTTCTTATTTAGCGATCAAGAACAAAAATTCAGCGGACCTTATTATTACACTTTTCCTTTTTATTCAATCACTCACTATTTTGGAGTATGTACTTTATTGGACGAAACTACAAGAGCAGTATCACCAATTGTGTAATATAAGTATGACAACGCAGTTCTTGTTTGGACCATTGTTGCTTTTATATGTTGATACTATTTTTTCGGAAAGGAAGAAATCGAAAGTCTACTTATTCCATTTTGCCCCTGCAATTATTGTATTTATTATGATGCTCCCTTATTATTTAAGTACGGCAGAATTAAAAATTCGACACTATTATCAGATTGATTACTTTATTGTCAATTTGA
Organism: Bacteroidia bacterium; assembly: GCA_046160245.1. Taxonomy (GTDB): domain Bacteria; phylum Bacteroidota; class Bacteroidia; order AKYH767-A; family OLB10; genus JAJTFW01. The sequence continues at coordinate 5,856 of JBJXGU010000289.1, read as the reverse complement.
AAGTTCTCAATTATTTTCTAATGGCACATATGTTTGGCTATTGTATTTATTTATTATTGAAAATTAAAAGAGAAAAGAGAGTAGGTCATATTAACAAATGGCTTTACATTATAGCAGGATTATTTGGGGTTTATATTACCAGTTATATTGCGTATTATGTGATGGTTCAGTATCCATGGTTTACTTTGACAACGGATTATTTTGTGTCCTTGGGAATGTGTGCCAGCATTGTTTCAATTATATATTTTACTTATGGTAAGAATAAAATACTCGATGGTTATCCACTGAAGGAATCACTGAAGCTTGAGCAAATTTACTTTTCTTATAAAGAAGGGTCAGTGAGTCAATATCCCGAGAAAAAAAAAGAACAGTCCGTAATCTATAAATACGAAGCTAAGTTGGATCAGCCGGCCATTTTAGATGTACTACAAACAGAACCGGAAGTAGAGAAAGCAGAAGATCTTGTTTTAGAAAGTTCTCCTCTTAAGTATAAAAATTCCGGATTAACTGTGGAGGCAGGTAATGAATTAGCGGAGGCATTGAAACAACTCATGTTAAAGGAAAGACTTTATCGGGAAAGTGAATTGAAACTGGAAACACTAGCTGCAAAATTAGATGTTCCCAAACATTATGTTTCGCAAATAATTAACCAGTATTATAAAGTAAATTATTTTGAATACATTAATTTTCTTCGCATTGAGGAAGCTAAGTTGCTGTTGTCGGATGTGAGTAAAAAGTCGATGAACATTATCGAAGTGGCATATACAGTGGGATACAATACGAAGAATACTTTTAATAACGCATTTCGAAGAATTGTCGGCGTTACTCCAACGGAATATCGCCAACAAAGTCAACTTAGAATGAATTAGTATTACTTTATCGGGAGTGACTATATTTTGCTTTGCGATCTCTTCTTTTGCTGAAAATAGATAACATGAAAACTAAAATAGTCAACTTCGCACTGGTCGTTATTTTACTTAATAATTGTACCACAGTAAACGCTCAACTATTTACAAAGGTAACATCTACCTCTAATCCCATTGTTACCGATCCTGTCCAAACGCTCTACAATGGCGCCAGCTGGATTGATTTTGACAATGATGGCCGATTAGATTTATTTGTTATTCGTGGGGGATTATATCATAATGATGGGAGTGGAAATTTTTCCAAGATTACCACTAGTGGATTAGGGTTGACAAGCGGCATTGGTAATACCTGGGCCGATGTGGATAATGATGGAGATATAGATTGTGTTCAATCCGGTGGTGGCGGTGGCGGCACTAAATTATTTCTTAATAATGGCAATGGTACTTTTACTCAAAATCTTTCAGGTGATTTAGCGAATCCAATCAAACTGAGAGGCTGGGGTTCTGCATTAGGAGATTATAATAATGATGGTTTGGTGGATCTGTTTATTGCAGCACCGTATAATTTTGTAGGTATTGTTGATTCGTGTAAATTCTTAGTCAACATTGGGAACGGTAATTTTGCAAGAGTGGATACCACTGTTTTAACGGATACATTAGATGCTTTTACAGTTCCTTCCTGGAGTGATTATGATCAGGATGGCGATGTAGATTTGTTCATTGGTTCCGGACGAGTGAATGGTTCTTTGTCTCGCGATTATCTTTTTGAGAATAATCACATGCAGGGCGGAGTTGCTTTGTTCTCGAGAATTAATTCATCTCCTTTAGGTACCGATTTACACGATGGTCAAATTTGGAATTGGATCGATTTTGATAACGACGGTGACTTGGATGGTTATTTGACTAATTACGGAGGAACAGCACCGACTACTGGATATCAAAATGAAATGTATAGAAACGATAATAATGTATTTGTAAAATTGGCATTTGCTGATGTAGGATCTATGGTTACTGACTTGGGAATTTCGCTTTCCAGCACCTGGGGTGATTTTGATAATGATGGCGATTTAGATTGTATCGTGACAAACGAAGGTCCTCAAAATAATGTGTATTATCAAAGTAACATTACCACTGGCAACACAGTATTTACCAAAATTACCAATGAGCCTTTTGTAGTAAATGCCGGCAATCATTGGTGTGCCACCAGCGGCGATTATGACAATGATGGCGATTTAGATTTATTTATTTCTGCTGGTAGCGATAAAGGATTGTTTCAAAACAATACGTCGCTAACAGATTTTATTAATGTTAAGTTAGTCGGACTAACCTCGAACAAATCCGGAATAGGAGCGAAGGTGAGAGTTAAAGCAAATGGATTTTGGCAAATGCGTGAGATCTCTGCACAAAATACTTTTAATGGAATGAATATGTTGAATGCCCATTTTGGTTTTGGTCCCACAGGTATAGTAGCTTTATTCCTCGATACAATTCTCATTGAATGGCCTTCCGGAGTTGTTGATATTTGCACGAATGTTCCAGCAAATGTGATGTATATTGCGACGGAAGGGCAATGTCTTACGCCCACTTCTTTACCCGATTCAGAAAATTCAAGTGGCGATTATTTTTCTCTCACTATCTATCCAAATCCTGTTGGAGAAACACTCTCTTTCAAATATAATTTGCCATTTGCAGAAAAGGTGCAGATAGACGTAATGGATGTAAATGGTAAAAGTGTTCTTTCTAAAATAATATACAATGGAGTAGGAGGAAGCAACACCACTTCTCTGGAAATTAAAAATATTGCCAAAGGGTTTTATACTTTGCAATTAAGTACCGGCAAGCATACAAGTCACGGAAAATTTGTGAAGCATTGAGCGAGGAGTGATAAATTGTCAGCGTTGAATTGTCAGGTGTTCAGCGTTGGCAATTTTTTTATGTCATCCACTTTATTGTTTCGCGACGTTTCTCCAAACATCTGTATTCTAAAATCGACTTTGTCAAGTTGCTATTTTCTTCTGACTCCTTCAAATTTAGTGTTTTATTTATCGATGAAATTGTTAAGGTTAACACTGATGAAACGGATTTGCCGGATTTTCGCGGATTAGGTTATCCCTGAAAAAAGGAGTATTATAGATGCTCAAGATCATCGATGTCTTTTGCTCTTCCTGCCGCCTTTTTAGCATTTTTTAAATCACGTATGTCAATCATCTTTACATCAAGTCCATCAAATTTTACCATTGAAGAATTAACAAATACAATGTCAAAATCTAGGCCTTTTACTTTTGTTAAGATGTCAATGCATACGGGCGGCTTTCCAAATGTAAATACATCATTTTCATCTAAATTTTAAAACAGATTCTCCGTCATGTTAAAAGGACTAAGTCCAAATGCCTTGAAGGCTAACAGCATTTTTCAATAATTATTTACAGTTGGTTTAACCCAAACATCTAGATCTCCAGTTATGCGATTATACCCATGAAAAATTACTGCATATCCGCCAACAAGAATGTAATCAACTTGAAATTGATTTAACAATTTCAAAAAATCAATAAAATCATCATTTAGAATATTACCCATTTTTTCTCATTGAAAATGCGGAACGATCAAGTCGAGGAGGTCGCGATGCTTCGCGAGAAGGGTCGATGCCATAGGCGCAACAGGTAAGATACCAAGCAGCACGCCATCTTTCATCCGGGCTTTTACTTAGCCAATATTCTTTGTTTTGTGACGCTTCCTCAAAGCTTTGATCGCGAAGCCTCGCGACGAAAAGTGGATTTGTCAAGCCGATATTTATTATTTCCCATTCGTACAAATTTAGAAATTTATTTTACATTATTGATTTCTCACAGATTTCATAGTGCACCTACTCACTAATCCACCCATCAAGTATAATACTTCTAATAGACCTCAAAGCGCAGCCTCGCGACAACATCTCGATAGCTATCGGGATACCAATACTAACTTAACTCATCAATTCCATATGATTTGCCAACTTGCCAATTTCTTAATTTGCAACTCATCACTCAATCCCCTGTGTTGGTAATTTTTCCATCGCACTTACCGTAACTATGAAGTAGAATTTGTTTCACAAACACACTTCATAGTTGTTCGGCCAAAATTCTACTTAAGGTAGATCTTCAATTCCTGATGTGGGTAGTTTTTCTAATTCTGATACTGTAATACTACAAAACCCAAACTCTTCATCCACTCTTCCTTTTATGGTGTAGATGCCCTTGCCGCGGAAAGGATGTTGTTTAATGACTCTTGGAAAGTGTGTAGTGTCGAAAAAATATCCATCTACATCTAACCAGGTTCCGAAGGCCATGTATTCACCCTTAGCGGTGCGCGTAGGTTTGGTGGTGACGAGGTATCCTTGGATGGATATTTCTTTGCCGATGAGATCCGGAAGTTGGAACACGGATGACACGGATCTATCGGATTTTCGCGGATTAGTTTCTGCTGGGATTCTTAATCTTTTATAAGGACTCGATAATTCAAATCCTAACAGTTCAATTTCATCTAACGCATCTTCTAAATGATGATGCATGAGTGGAGGTAATTTCCATTCCACTTCACCCTCCGAAGACTTGTCAAAGGAGGATTCATTAAAGAGACTTTGGTGCACTTCTGTTTTTCGTCCATCACCCAAGTGAAGGAGCAAGTCCCACATCAACTCCTTCTTACTCCTCCCTGTAAATCGAAAAGCACCAATACGAATGAGAATGCGTAGTTGTTCTACTTCAATAGCGACGCGACGCATGAAGTCGGCGAGGTCCACGAAGAGTCCGTTTGTATTGCGTTCGTGTAAGAGGGTTTCACACAGATGTAATTGTATGTTTTGAAGATGGATGAAGCCTAAGTAGATATCACGGCCGTGGATATCCGTTAAGTAGACGCTTCTATTGATGTCGGGCGCGTGGATGTTCGCTCCCTGCATGCGCGCTTCATGTACATAGAATTCGGTATTGTAAAATCCGCCGAAGTTATTAATCACACCCACCATAAATTCAAGCGGATAATGCGCCTTCAAATATAAACTCTGATAACTCTCTACAGCATAACTCGCCGAGTGTCCCTTGGAGAAGGAGTAACCCGCGAAACTTTCAATTTGCCTCCACACTTCATCGGTGATGGAGAGCGGATATCCTTTTTCATGGCAAGAGGAAAAAAACTTATCGCGAATTTTTTGAAACTCTTCCCGACTCCTAAACTTCCCACTCATCCCTCTGCGCAACACATCGGCTTCGCTCAGGTCGAGTCCGGCGAAGTGATGCGCTACCTTGATCACATCTTCCTGATACACCATGATGCCATACGTTTCTTCCATCAGCTCTTTCATAACGGGATGTATATACGTTCTTCGCGCCGGATCGTGTGTACGAAGAATGTATTCGCGCATCATGCCACTCCTCGCCACACCCGGACGAATGATGGAACTTGCAGCCACCAGTTGAATGTAAGTATCTACTTGTAATTTTTTCAGCAACATCCGCATCGCAGGACTCTCCACATAGAAACAACCCATGCAGCGTCCATTGCGAATGAGCTCTTTTATTTTTTCATCTTTCTTAAATGCTTTGATCTGATGAATGTCGATGTCGATGCCGCGATTCTTTTTCACGATGTCGACGGCATCACGAATATGTCCGAGTCCACGCTGACTTAAAATATCGTATTTGTACAATCCAATGTCTTCCGATTCTAGCATACTAAACTGCGTCACGGGAAATCCTTTGGGTGGATGATTGAGTGCGGTATAACAGACAATGGGTTTCTCGCTGATGATTACGCCGCCGGCATGGATGCTGAGGTGATGTGGAAAATCGTGCATCAGCAAACTAAATTCGCGAATCAGTTTCGCTATGCCTTCGCCTACACTTTCTCCATCGCGTGTGGATTGCAGCGCATCAATTTCTTCTTTGGGCAAACCAAAAACTTTTCCCAATTCGCGCACGATGGCTTTACTTTGATACGTGCTATACGTCGCAAG
>JBJXGU010000288.1:0-28129 GCA_046160245.1 Bacteroidia bacterium | reverse complement strand
AAATGGTAGATAATCCCGACCCCAGCGGGGTCGCATATTATTGCATGATTGTTCTACAAACAAAAAATAATATTGTGATTATCAAATTAACCATTCTATAATTTCATCCTATTTCCCCCAATTCGCTCTGTCCATTGAACGATAATTGATGGCTTCGGCGAGGTGTTCATTGCGGATATCCGCACTGTTAGAGAGGTCGGCGATGGTGCGTGCTACTTTTAAGATGCGGTCATAGGCTCGTGCGCTGAGGTCGAGGCGCTCCATGGCTACTTTTAATAATTGTTGTCCTGCTTCGTCAATTCGACAATGCGTTCGAATGTGTTTGCTGCTCATCATGGCATTGCTATGTACACCCTGTTCATTTTTAAACCGTAGGGATTGAATATCGCGTGCAGCCATGACACGCTTACGAATGATTGAACTTGACTCGGATGATTGTAATGAATTCAATTCCCTAAATGGAACGGGAACTACTTCAATATGCAAATCGATGCGATCTAATAACGGTCCGGATATCCGTTGTAAGTATCGATCAACAACACCGAAACCGCAGGTGCAATCTTTTTCGGGATGATTTAAAAATCCACAGGGGCACGGATTCATGCTCGCCAATAACATAAAGCTGCTTGGGTATTCGACTGCGAATTTAGCGCGGGAGATAGTCACTTTACGATCTTCCAAAGGTTGTCGCATGACTTCAAGTACGGTACGTTTAAATTCGGGAAGCTCATCTAAAAAAAGCACACCATTGTGTGCTAAAGAAATTTCTCCCGGCTTTGGAAAGCCCCCACCTCCTACTAACGCCACGTCACTGATTGTATGGTGTGGTGAACGAAAGGGTCGCTGACGAATTAAACCGATATCGCGCCCTAGTTTTCCAGCTACCGAATGAATTTTTGTGGTTTCCAATGCTTCCTCTGCACTCAGCTCGGGAAGGATCCCCGGCATGCGTCGGGCAAGCATTGTTTTTCCTGCTCCGGGCGGACCAATCAATATCACATTGTGACTTCCTGCCGCTGCAATTTCTAATGCACGTTTAATATTTTCTTGTCCCTTCACATCCGAAAAATCCATCTCGGGATGATCAGGATATTTTAAGGCATTGAGCAAATCAAATTTTACGGGCACATGCTTTTTAAGACCAATTAAAAAACCAATCACATCTTTGAGTGTATCCATTCCGTACACTTCAAGACCATCTACCACGGCAGCTTCCATCTCATTTGCTTGTGGAACAATAATTCCTTTGAAGCCTTCATTTCGTGCTTGTATAGCTACGGGCAGTACACCTTTCACGGGAACTATTTTCCCATCTAAAGAAAGTTCACCCATCATCATGAAGGAGGCAAACATACTCGACGAAACTTGACTCGATGCTGCTAAAATGGCGAGGGCGATTGGCAAGTCGTAGCCAGAACCTTCTTTGCGTATATCAGCAGGTGCGAGATTGATGACCATTCGCATTCCGGGCCAACGAAAGCCATTTACTTTTAAGGCCGCTTCAATACGCGATTGGCTTTCACGCACTGCAATATCGGGAAGTCCCGACCAAAATGTTTTTGGTAACCCTTGCGCGGCGTGCACCTCCACATGTACCGTGGTTGCATCTACCCCCATAATGGTGGCCGAATATGTTTTTACCAGTTTGGAGGGTAATACTTCTTTTACTTCAAATTCTTCTTGAGTTTCTTCGTTGCTCATGGTTTTAAAATTATTGTGGACCTAGAAAAATGATCCGATAGAGCGCGAAATTCGTAATTAAAAAATGAAATACCCGTAAATAAACATTTGTATCCGTTTAATAACGGCTACGGCATAACGAAAAACGTTTCTACGCTAAAGTTTCTCGCATGGGCGCATAGTTTTCTCAGCAGCGTTTCTTCGCTAATGTTTCTCGCAAAGGCGCTAAGGCGCTAAGCCATTCGGATGCTTTCTCTTCGCTAAATTTTCTCGTAAAGGCCGAAGTAGCCGCGAAGATTCTTTTCTAGCAAAGTCAGAAAGAAATTTAATGGGGTGCTATCAGTGATATTAAAAAAAGCAAAATAAATTGTGCTCTCCGTGAAAAACTCTGTGACCTCTGTGGTAAAAGAGGATTCATATCAAAATTGAAAATTAAATGTTCCGAATAACTCATATTCTCTCACAAGCATCAACAACCCATAAAAAAAGATGCTGCCTCTTTTGAAAGAGACAGCATCCATTTTAATTAATTTCAATCAGCGCTTAGTAAAAGAACTTTTGAGAAACTTTCTTCTCTTGGTTTTGCAAGATGATGAAGTAGATTCCTTGCGACAAGTTTTGATCTAACTGAATTTTATTCTTTCCAGGTACTGCAGAAATTCCACTTTGATTATAGATTACGCGACCAGCCGCATCCGTAATAATTGCCGACAATGGCAATTCACTATCGTATACAAACTCAATTTGGAATTGACCGTTGTTAATGGAGTTGCCATACACATTGGTAATTTCAAATGATCTTACAGGACCTACAAAAACAGGTTTCAAATCGGAATAAGTAAATTCCCCATCCAAATCAGTTTGCTTTAAGCGATAGTATTGCAATCCTTGTAATGGACTTTCATCCCAAGTCTCATAATTTAACATCACGGTACTATTGTGCATGTATGAATTTACTTTCGCAATGAAATCAAACTTAGTTAGGTCTTTATCTGCTCTTTCAACCGTGAAGAAATCGTTGTTGATTTCACTAGCAGTTGTCCATGATAATTTAACACGAGCATCAACAAGCTTCGCATCAAAGTTTACTAACTCCACGGGAAGCGGAGTAGTATTCAATGCGATTGCCCATGGGTTACTATTTCCGATTGGGCCTGAAGCAGCAAAGAATGGTGCCGGACCAACCGGTAAGACTGGCCAGTTCCAACTAGTAACACGAACTGAATCAAAAGCAGGAGCAGCATTTACACCATAACTTTGAATATAGGATACAGAAGTGTACGGAGTAATTAATCGAATCCAAGATCTGTTTTGACCAGAAGTCCACCATGGCTGAGCTTTTCCTTGATTAAGTGCTGACATTCCTACAGGTCTTTCTAATGCTGTAAATCTGTAAACAAGATTAGCATTCGCTGTTAAACCAGATTTAGTTAAGACCCAGTAGCGATCAACCGTTGCAGCAGCATTATTTGCACCCGCTGTATTATTAATATGAGAAACCGTTGGAGGCATAGGCAAATTTCCAGGAGCGTTATATGTAGAAATTTCCATATTTCCCATATCTCCACTATTATGAGTAATAGAGAAAGGAATATAAACTGGTGTGGCGATAGCCCCACTTCCGAAAGGCACTACTCTATATCCAGCAAGCGAATTAATGTTTTTCCAGATTACAGATGCCGTAGCACTTTCTGAAATTAAAAATCCATTCGTTCTTTCAAATGCACCTTTGGGAGAAACTAAGTTTCCGGTTGCTCCCATTATTGCAGGATTGTTCATAGTCAATGAATAGGTATTCATTCTTAACTGTCCTTGTAATAGAGCCACCGTTGTATCCACTGTAATAGCACGCATCATGGTTACAAACTGATCGGCAGCGCCCTTATTAACTTCCAATTCATTGAAAGTGGTAGGCTGCGTACCTGCAATAGTTTGTGCTACTGTACTATCAAATTGAACACGGCTATACCCTGCTTCAAAGAATCCATTGTTTAACCAATCTTCTTGAACCGTAATTAAAGCTTTACCGTAAGGACGATTAATTAAGAACGTGAAATTAGGACGGAAGGAACTTAATCCACTAAAGAAATTATCGGTTACTCCGACACCCGGCGATAATGCACAACCTGCGGCTGCATTCGTAGTTGAAGAGAGAATCAGGGTAGATTTAATACCGGTTGTTTGCGTGATGTTGATACGATCATCATTAGATCCTACATTGGATGCATTATCAAAACAATATTGAATTAAGATATTATTCACACCATCCCAAACAATGGGCGTAGCAAAATTAATTGTATTAACTCCCGGGAAGGTAGTGGAATACGCTATTGGGCCATACACCGTCGTAAATGGTCCTGCATAAGGAACATTACTAGCATGCTGAGAAAACGGTACTAAAGCGTAGCTAATCGTAAATCCACCAAATGCAGCAGTACTTCCTTTAAAATTAAAAGTAAACTGCAATCCAGTAATATTATCATTGGGAACTAATCCAGCCAATGTTAATTCAGCCTGCGAATAAATAATTTGGGAACGACCGTCTGTACTTTGAGCTTTAAAAGGAGTATAAATATTATTCACTAATGTACCATTACTATACACCACATTATTGGCGAAAGATGAAATCACTTTAATTCTTCCATTATTAATTAAATCTCTTCTCAATTTTAAAGGTTTCGCACTTGGTGTTGGAGAATTAATGATAACAGAATCTAATGCAGATATTGTCAAATTATTCGCATTTGCTAAAACATTTGACTTAATAGTTGGACGGAAATAAGCGCGAGTAGGTGTTCCTATTGGAGGGAAAACTTGTACACGATCAATAACAGCATCATCTAAAATAGTTGGGATTCCTCCACACCAATTACCAGGATTGCTCCAATCATCGGTATTACCCAACCACAATTTATAACCTATTGGACAATTTGGAGAAAGGATGATGGTAAAATCTTCAATTTCACCAAAAGTTTGTTGAGAACAAGGATCAATATTTGCGTTAGCAAATACTTCGCGAACCCTCATTCTTGTTACTCCAGTATAGCCTGCACCAGGAGTTACAAAAGGAATATTACCAATTCCTAAACCCGGTAGATTTACTTGACCGAGCTTTTCTCCGGCATCTATAAAATCGCCATCACGATTATAATCAATAAATACTGCAATATTATTGCTCGAATTCCAAGTTCCCGCTCGCACTTGAACAGAATAAGCAGTACCCTGAGTTAATACTACAGTACGTCCGGAAACTGCCGGCCATAATTCGTAATCAGGTGGGTGAGATGGAAAGTCACAACCCGGACCAAAATTTGCAGTCAAGCATGCCAAGTTCGATGGTAAACCCGTATTATTATTTTTTGCTCCTACCGTGGTATTGATAGCGGTACCAGAGGCTCCATTTAAAATTACATGTGTGATATAATCGTTATTTGTGTAAGATCCATTTAACCATGAAGTACCCACCGTGTAACTTCCCACACAATATGGTAAATCAATTTGACTAGCGCCAGGTAAAGAGAAGCCTCCAGCACTAGGGATAACAGGTATTCCAGTCCCCCCTGGAGAAGGACAAGTACCGGCAGCACCACCTACGGCGGCACCCCTTAAATCACCATCTACAAAGTTACCTCCAGCAGCAGTGGCTTTAATATCATATGTTAACCAAAAATAAGTAGTATCATATTCCAAATAAATACAAGAAGTTGCTCCATTTACAAAATCAAGATTGGTACCTGGAACAGGAATCGTTTGCCCAAATCTGCGAGCGGGATAATCATCGGTTCCTACAGTGACCGGAAATGGACTTACATACGTTGTATCAAAAAGTGTACTTCCGCCCGTATAATAAATTTTAGCATCATCGATATCCAATACGTTGGTTGTTCCATTCGTGTTCATTAAAAGCGAATCTAATTTAACCGCTGTAGATAGAGCGCCATTCACCACACCACAACCACTGGTTCCGGCTATAATGCAACGCATGCCGACAATCATATGATTATTTACGCCCACGCCAACAGAAGCTCCATTTTGCAAGAACAAATTAATATTTACATCGCTAGCTAAAGTTGCAGTAGGAAAAGTATTGGTAGTAACACGATCCATATAAATATTATTTCCATCCTTACAAACACCCATGATGATGAAATAATATCTTTTTGCGGTATAGCTTGCTGCCAATAAATCATACGTATACAAATTCCAAGTAGCTGCGGTTGCGGCTGGAGCTGAAACATTGTACCTCGGCACTCTATTAGTACCTAAAGTATTAGATAACAAAGTTGCACCTGTCATATTAGGAGCGGTATTAATATATACTCGAATATGATCGTCCGCAAGTGGAAAACCAGCATCACGATACATGTAAAAACTAAACTGTGGATTCACTCCTGCATTATTACTAAAATCAAAAGGTTTTGTAATGATGATGGATGTGTCATTATTAATTCCGGTAAATGAATTAAACATCATTAAGTTGGCACCTCCTCCGGGAGCAGCTCCGGGAGCTGGGTTGGTGGCAGTCGCAACCGGCTGAAGCACGAATGCTCCGCTTACATTGGTTGCATACTTTTGTTGTCTCCAACCAGGTGCTGGAAAAATAGTTGCGCTTTCAAACGATTCAATTTGTTGAACCATTTGTGCTTTTGATGTTTCAGGTGAAATGAGAGCAAGTAGTGCCAATACTGATGTAAAAATACATCTCACTAATCCTTGATTTTTGTAGTTGTTTTCCATGTGTTTATTTGTTTGGCGAATTGTTTGGCGAATTCTATAGTTGAAATTATTTTAATGTTTGTTATTGTGTCGATTTTATAAATTTCAAGAAGTGATATTAACTCATTTCAATAGAGATCTGAAATGAATCCGTTACTATACAATGTTAAATTTTTTCTCTTAAAGCACATTTGCTAAGGATAGCAATTCTCACTTCACTCAAATTTAATTGTAAATGTAGAATTTTAATAACGAAAATGAAAGGTTTTGGTAAAAAAAAGCTGTTTTTAATAATGGCTTAGCTCGTGAAAATGCCAAAAATTCAGGGTGAATGATCTTTTTGAACAAGTAAAAAGTAATAATTTTGAAAGGAAATGGCTGTAATTAAAAATAAATTCATTGATTTTTAATACTTTATGGAAAAAAGCTTCAATCTCACATAATAAAAAAGGGAGCCTAGGATTTTAACCCGAAGCTCCCACTCATTTATTTGGATGAAGCAAGATTATTTAGTGTCTGTCCATAATGTCCGATTTCGTCGTTACTCTTGTCATGAAAACAGTCATTTACAGTAATAATACCAAATACAAATATATTTTAGTCCGATCTGCTAGTCCTTTTTCACCAATACTTCTTAAAAAAATAGTTCCGTAGACTATGGCTATGCAACAATTTTTTTAAATCGTCTTGGCAAAAAAAATACGTCGCAGCTTTGAACTAAAATATATTTGTAATTGGTATAAACTCCTTGGTTTTCAAGACTGCGAAAGCCTCAAACTCGAACATTATTATCCAAACACTAAATTATAGACAGACTCTATTTGAAGAATTTATAGGATATTTTCTGTTCTTGATTTTGAAGTATGATGAAATACAATCCTTGAGCAAGACCTTGATCGATCACCATTTTATTCAATCCAGGAACTGCCTCATTCACTAATTTCTGATACACCACTCTTCCGGTTGCATCGGTAATGATTGAAGTTAATGGCAATTCACTGTCGTATATAAACTCCACTTGAAGCTGTTCGCTACTTTGCGTATGTCCGTAAACGTTAGTAATTTCAAATGATTTCGAAGTTCCTACAAATACAGGTTTAAGGGCTGAATACGTAAACTCACCGTCCAAATCTGTTTGTTTCAAACGATAATATTGCATTCCTAAAAGCGGCTGATCATCCCAAGCATCATAATTCAAAAGAACATTACTATTATTCATATAGGAATTTACTTTCGCGATGAAACTAAAATCCGTTGCGTTTTTATCGCTTCTTTCTACCGTAAAATAATCATTATTTACTTCAGATGCAGTGGTCCACGAAAGTTTTACTTTCTTGTTAATGAGTTGAGCATTGAATTCAACTAAATCAATCGGTAATGGCGTTGAATTGAGTGCAATTGCCCAAGGATTTGAATTACCAATTGGTGCTGAAGGAGAGAAATATGGAGCAGGACCTACAGGTAATATTGGCCAATCCCAACTTGAAACTCTCACCGAATCAAAAGCAGGGCTTGCGTTGGTACCATAACTTTGAACATAAGTCAAAGTAGTGTAAGGATTAATTAATCGGATCCAAGCATTATTTTGGGCTAATGTTCTCCATGGTTGCGCTTTGCCCTGATTGAATGCCGTCATACCTGCAGGTCTTTCCGACACCGTAAATCTAAATACAACATTCACATTTGGATTAGCTCCTGTTTTACTCAATACCCAGAAACGATCGGCAGCGGCGGCGGCATTATTACCTGCTCCTGTAGTCGGATTAAAATGCGTTACTGTTGGAGGCCAAGGCAAATTTCCAGCTGCATTATAAGTGGAGATCGACAAATCGCCTAAGCTTCCACTGTTATGTGTAAATGAGAACGGAATATAAAGAGGGGAAGCCACTGCAGCATTTCCAAAAGGTACAACACGATATCCTGCCACTGCATTTATATTTTTCCATATTACAGCCGCATTCGCATTTTCACTAATTAAAAATCCGTTGGCAGTTCTTGTAAATGGACCTACAGGAGTAACTAAGTTTCCTGTATTTAAGGATGGATTATTCATCGTCAATGTAAATGCATTCATCAGCATAGAACCTTGTGTCAAAATTAAAGAAGAATCTATGGTAATACTTCTCTGCATCGTTACGGTTTGATTTATGGCACCTTTGTTCATGTTTAATTCGTTAAACAAGGTTGGTTGTGCACCTGTGATATTTTGCGCCACAGCTCCGTCCATCAACACCTGACTATATCCTGCATCAAAAAATCCATTGTTAATCCAATCTCTTTGCAATGCAAAGATTGCTTTTGTATAAGGACGATCAATGAGGAATGTAAAGTTAGGTCGGAAAGAACTTAATCCACTGAAGAAATTATCTGTAACACCAGCGCCAGGAACCAACGAACATCCGCTTCCAGCGTTAGTAGTTGTCGACAAAATCAATGTTGACTTAATACCTGTTGTTTGGGTAATATAGATACGATCGTCATTTGAACCAATATTGGAAGCATTATCAAAACAATATTGAATTAACAAATTACTGGATCCATCCCAAACAATTGGGGTAGTTAAATTAAGTGTATTAACCCCTAATATTGTATTCAATGCTACGGGTCCGTAAACCGTTGTTAATGCGCCTGCATAAGGAACATTGCTGGCGTGTTGGTTAAAAGGGACCAATGCATAACTCACCGAAAAATTATTATAGCTTGCCGAACTTCCTTTAAACCAAACGCTGAATTGTATCCCATTGATTCTATCACCTCCAATTAAACTATTCAATGTTAACTCCGCTGCGGAATAAATAATTTGTGAACGCGCATCCGTACTTTGAGCTTTTAGAGGAGTATAAATATTATTGGGTAATGTACCGTTACTGTAAGTTAAATTTGTTGTAAACGAACTCACAACAGAAATACGACCATTATTAACTAAATCTTGAGCTAAACGCAATGCATTTGCACTTGGAATTGGAGCGTTAATTATTAACGTATCCAAATTTGAAATCGTGAGAATTCTTGCTGTTGCAGAAATATTTGACTTAATGGTTGGCTTGAAGTATGGACGAGTTGGGGTACCAGCAGGAGGGAAAACCTGAATTCGACTAATTTGTGCATCGTCCCCGATTGTAGGAACACCACCACACCAGTTACCAGGATTATTCCAATCGTCGGTATTACCCAACCATAATTTATAAGTAGCCGGACAACTTGGTGAAATTATTATAGTGAAATCTTCTATTTCACCATAAGTAAATTGATCACAAGGCGTAACATTTGTAGAAGCATATACTTCACGCACACGCATACGAGTAACTCCGGTATAACCAGCAGCTGGAATTGGGACAGAAATATTTGCATTCCCTAAACCGGGTAAGGTAACTTGTCCCAATTTTTCACCTGCGTCAACAAAGTCACCATCTCTATTAAAGTCAATGAAAATCGCAATATTGTTATTTGAGTTCCAAGTACCTGCTCTAACATTTGCTGAGTAAGTAACCCCTTGAGTTAGAACCACAGTTCTACCGGGCACAGCAGGCCAATATTCATAATCAGGCGGATGAGAAGGAAAGTCACAACCTGGACCTCCGTTTGCAACTAAACAAGCTAGATTAGAGGGAAGACCTGCATTATTATTTTTTGCTCCTATCGTTGTATTGATCGCCGTACCTGATGCACCATTTAAAATAACATGAGTTACATAATCATTATTGGTATAAGATCCATTTAGCCACGAAGTTCCAACAGTATAGGTTCCCACGCAATATGGTAAATCGATTTGACTAGCTCCGGCTAAGGAGAATCCTCCAGCACTAGGAATTACTGGAATTCCTGTACCGCCCGGGGAAGGACATGTTCCAGCTGTACCGCCAACGGCTGCACCACGTAAATCAGCATCTACAAAATTTCCACCGGTTGCTGTTGATTTCACATCATAAGTTAACCAGAAATAAGTTGTATCATATTCTAAATAAGTACAAGAAGTAGCTCCATTCACAAAGTCTAAATTAGTACCAGGAACAGCAATCGTTTGACTAAATCTACGAGCTGGATAATCATCCGAACCAGCAGTTATAGGAAAAGGAGATACATAAGTAGTATCGAATTGAACACTACCTCCAGTATAATAAATTTTAGCATCATCAATATTTAATACATTCGTAGTGCCGTTAGTGTTCATCAACAAAGAATCGAGCTTAACAGCAGTAGAAAGTGCGCCGTTTACGACACCACAACCACTGGTTCCGCCAACAATACAACGCACACCTACAATCATGTGATTATTTACTCCGGTACCAACCGAAGCACCATTCTGTAAAAACAAATTGAAACTCACATCTGAAGCATTGGTTGCACTTGGATATGTATTGGTAGTTACTCGGTCCATGTAGATGTTATTTCCATCTTTACAAACACCCATAATGATAAAATAATAACGCTTTGCAGTATATGATGCAGCCGTTAAGTCATAGGTATATTGATTCCAAGTATTTGATGCAGCAGCAGGAGCCGTTAAATAATAACGCGACATTTTGTTTGCACCTAACGTATTCGACAACAAAGTTGCACCACTCATTGAAGGGGTAGTATTGATATAAACTCGAATATGATCATCATTTATTGCGAATCCATTATCTCGATACATATAAAAACTAAACTGAGGATTGGTACCACCATTGTTGCTAAAGTCAAATGGTTTTGTAATGATGATGGATGTATCATTGTTGGTTCCAACGAAAGAATTAAACATCATCAAATTTAAACCTCCACTTGGAGCCGCACCCGGGGTTGGGTTCACTGCACCTGCTACTGGCTGAAGTACAAATGCACCATTCACATTGGTGGCATACTTTTGCTGTCTCCAACCTGGTGCTGGAAAAAGAGTAGTGCTTTCAAATGATTCCACTTGTTGAACCACTTGAGCAGTTCCTGTAGAAGGCCATAAGACAGACAAAGCAATCAATAAAGAAAAAATCGCTTTACT
Source organism: Bacteroidia bacterium (assembly GCA_046160245.1). Lineage (GTDB taxonomy): Bacteria > Bacteroidota > Bacteroidia > AKYH767-A > OLB10 > JAJTFW01. Next base: position 16,758 of record JBJXGU010000288.1, on the reverse strand, counting down.
TAGCTTTTGAAATAGTTTGTAGTTTTTCATCATCCTCATTCTTTTTTGTGTTTTATTTTTTAGTTTTTAATCAATTTTATTCATCAATTAAAAACTACTAAGAAGTAGACAACCCAGCTTAGCCGAGATTTGTCTTCCTACTAATATCAATCATTTACTCAATACATTCAAAAATCTTTCTATTAACCTTCTAAAAACTAGGGTAAACATAAGGTAATTAATGGTAAAAATTATGACCTTCCTTAGAATTAGTTTTATACTTTGGGAGCTCCAATACTTGTAGTCTTTTAAATGCATAACCCTCTTAATACCAACAGTTTATTTCAGTACATGCTACAAGAAGTAAAAAGGCATGAACACGCTATTTTACTTCATACGGGCACCTTTAAAGTACCCGATCCTACTCAGTTTAACACCCTTGGTGGTTGGAAAGCATTGGATATTATTAATTTAGACTATAGTTACTCATTATCACAAATTGATGACTTCAAAGAAAAACATCATGGAAAATGGATCTTTTGTCATCTTTCCTATGACCTAAAAAATTGCATTGAAAAAAGATTAAAAAGCGAACATCCAGATCCCATTGGATTTCCATTAATGACTTTATTCGTCCCGGAATTTGTAGGCTTAATAAAAGACGGAAAAAATAAATTGTATCAACAACAACTTACAAAAAACGTCATTATAGAAATTTCAATACCTGAAAACTTTCAAGGTGAAAAAGCTAATTCGGAATTGACAAACTCAAATTTATCATTTCAAGATGATTTAATTTTTCAGGAGCAATATGCTGATGCCTTAAACCGAATTCATCAGCATTTACAGCAAGGAGATATTTATGAAATCAACTATTGCTTACCTTTCCAAGGTACAGGTAAGATTGAGGATCCTACAGCGTTTTGGTGGTCGATGCAAAGACAAAATCAGGCTCCTTTTTCGGCACTATATCGTCATAAAAATTCGTGGTTGATGTGTTGTAGTCCGGAAAGATTTATCTGCAAGGAAAACGATAAAATTATTTCTCAACCCATCAAAGGAACCAGTAAAAGAGATCCTGATCCCGCTCTTGATTTATTGCTGAAAACTCAGCTTCAAAACGACGAGAAGGAACAAGCAGAAAATGTAATGATTGTCGATCTAGTACGAAATGACTTAGGCAAAATTGCACAAGCAGGCTCTGTTTACGTAGACGAACTTTTTGGAGCGTATTCTTTAAAATCAGTTCATCAATTGATTTCTACCGTGAGCGCAACGATAAAAAACAATACTTCCTTCTCCACAATTTTGAAAGCTTGTTTCCCGATGGGATCCATGACCGGGGCACCTAAAATAAGAGCCATGGAAATTATTGAAGACTTAGAATTTTTTCGACGAGGTCTTTACTCTGGATCGGTGGGTTATATTTCACCAGAAGGAAACTTCGATTTTAATGTAGTGATTCGAAGTATACTTTACAATAGTTCAAACGACACCTTTCTATATCCATCAGGAGGAGCAATAACGGCCAATAGCAGTATAGAAAAAGAATTTGAAGAGTGTTTCTTAAAAGCTCAATCAATGAAAACGGCATTAACCGCCATTTAAATAAGTAGAATGGTTATCTTTTAATGTTGCAGGGGGCACAAAAAAACTTAACTTTGTAGAGTGAAGCATTCTAAATTTGAACAGCAATTTCTAAATTATTGTCGCAAGCAATTAGGTCTCACTACTGAGACATCCATTTTGCTTGCGGTGAGTGGCGGCGTAGATTCCATGGTGATGTTACATCTTTTTCATCGTCTTCACTTCAACATTGCTGTGGCTCATTGTAATTTTAATTTACGTGGAAATGCATCCCAAGAGGATGAGAAACTATGTGAAAGAATTTGCAAAATACTAGAAGTACCGTTTTACCATCAAGCCTTCGATACAAAAAAGAACGCCGAAGAAAATGGGGTATCCATCCAAATGGCGGCTCGACAACTTCGTTATGCTTGGTTTGATGAGTTAACAGAAAAAAACAAATTCGATTTTGTATCGACGGCTCATCATAGTAATGACCAAGCAGAAACCATTTTAATGAATTTAATATCTGGAAAAGGGGTTGCGAGTTTACGTGGAATTCCTTCTCAAAATAAAAAGACAGTTCGACCGCTACTTTCATTTTCCAAGGAGGAAATTTTAACGTATGCCACTGAAAATAATATTGAATGGAGAGAGGACGAAAGCAATGCATCCTCCGATTATCAACGAAATTATATTCGACATCATGTCATACCAAATTTGAAAGAATTAAATCCATCCATTCAGGAAAATTTAGTTCGTTTGGGAAATAGAATTGAAGAAATGAATTTTTTGGTAGATGAATATTCTAAAAGTATTCTCGAACCTTGTATTCAAAGACATCGTGATTTTGTAGAAATTAATTTCAGTTCTTTTCTTCAACATCCATCTAAAAACTACTTGATTTGGCTAGCCTTAAAAGAATTTGGTTTTGAAGGAAACTGCATTGATGATATCATCGCTTCTCTCCATGAATCTGGAAAAACATTTTATTCCAATGAATATATTTTAAGAATGGATCGCATGTCCTTCCTACTTGAAAAATCAAATTCGGATCATTCCTTTGAAGCGATGATTCCGTCTTCTGTGCAAAAAATAAATTTACCGGGTGGTGAATTATTATTTCAACCTACATCGGATGTTGAGTTTTCTGCAACCGCTGCGGAAGCAAACACAGCCTTTATTGATGCTTCCCTTTTGCATTTTCCATTGGAAGTGAGAACCTGGAAGATTGGTGATAGTTTCTATCCATTAGGGATGAATCAAAAGAAAAAACTGAGTGATTATTTTATTGATAAAAAAATGTCCATAAATCAGAAAAACAAAAAACTATTATTGATGAATGGAGAGGATATAGTCTGGATCCTAGGTGATCGACTTGATCATCGATATCGGATTACAACCACTACTACTTCGGTATTAAAAATGAAATGGGAAGTTTATGAATAACGAAATAAAATTTAAAGAAGTGCATTACCTTGGACGAAATCGTTATGGATTATCGAGAAGAATGGTGATGATGATTTTTTGCTTCATTGCGCATTTTTATAGTGAAGAAAAAGGAAATATTGAGGGCGTATTTTTTATTGTCGGAAATGTTATTTTACTATTAAGTGTTGTGCTTTGGTTCGTTCCCTATTATACCATCGAACTAAAGAATAACACCCTACATCTTATTTCATCCAGAAAAAAAGAAGTGAGCCTACCATTAAATGCCATAATGAATGTGGAAATTGGAATTTATAATCGCTATCATTTAAACAATCCGGTTTTTAACGTTTTAAACAAAGATGAGTATCAATTTTACTCAGAAGGTCGTAAAGCATTGCTTCTCAAGCTCGAGGGCGGCAACATCTTTCGAATTGGAATGAAAAGTCCCGAAATCTTATTCACAGAAATAAAAAAATCTACTTCTTAGACAAGAAGTGCTTTCTGAGTTTCGTTTACTTTTGCGCAACTGTAAATCAATAAATAAAAAGAATACATGCAAAGAGGTCCCATTTCAGAATTCATGATAAAACATTATCGCCATTTTAATGCTGCGGCGATGGTGGATGCTGCAAAAGGTTATGAGCAACATTTGCTCGAAGGCGGAAAGATGATGATCACGTTAGCTGGAGCCATGAGTACTGCAGAACTTGGAATTTCACTTGCAGAAATGATTCGCCAAGGCAAAGTAGATATTATTTCTTGCACGGGAGCGAATTTAGAAGAAGACATCATGAACTTGGTGGCGCATTCGCATTACAAGCGCGTCCCCAATTATCGCGACTTGAGTCCACAGGATGAATGGGATTTATTGGAGGGAGGATTCAATCGTGTTACTGATACTTGCATTCCTGAAGAAGAAGCATTTCGTCGAATTCAAAAGCACATCTTTAAACAATGGAAAGGAGCACAAGATAAAGGCGAACGATATTTTCCACATGAGTACATGTACAAAATGTTGTTGAGCGGAGAGATGAAGCAGTACTATGAAATTGATCCGAAGAACAGTTGGATGATTGCTGCTGCAGAGGCTAATTTGCCGATTATTGTTCCCGGTTGGGAAGATTCTACGATGGGAAATATTTTTGCATCTTATTGCATCAAGAAAGAATTAAATCCATCTACCATGAAAAGTGGTATTGAATACATGACCTGGTTGGCTGATTATTATATTCAAAATTCGGGTGGCAAAGGCATAGGGTTTTTCCAGGTGGGCGGTGGTATTGCTGGAGATTTTCCAATTTGTGTGGTGCCGATGTTATATCAGGATATGGAAATGCACGACATTCCTTTTTGGTCGTACTTTTGTCAGATCAGTGACTCCACCACTAGTTACGGGTCGTACAGTGGAGCAGTTCCCAATGAAAAAATTACATGGGGAAAGCTAGACATCAAAACGCCAAAGTTTATCATTGAATCGGATGCCAGCATTGTGGCACCGTTGGTGTTTGCATGGTTGCTGAAATGGTAAATGAAGTATTCTTGACATCAAGAAATAAAAATTAAATATTGTAATACAAATCAGCCCTTGTCAGATTCTTTAGTTATCATACCTACTTACAACGAGAAGGAGAACATCGGCAAGATGATCCGAACGGTGATGCAATTGCCTCATCCGTTTCATTTGTTGATTATTGATGATAACTCTAAAGATGGCACTGCACAAATTGTAAAAGGATTACAAGCAGAATATCCTGATCGATTATTTATTGAAGAAAGAAGCGGGAAACTCGGATTAGGGACGGCATACATTCATGGATTTAAATGGGCATTGAATAAGAGTTATGCTTATATTTTTGAGATGGATGCAGATTTTTCACATAATCCAGAAGATTTGGTTCGATTGTACCGCGCATGTTCTGAAGATGGGAATGATGTAAGTATTGGCTCTCGATACATCACTGGAGTTAATGTAGTAAACTGGCCGATGGGAAGAGTGATGATGTCTTACTTTGCTTCGATGTATGTTCGAAACATAACGGGCATGCCTATCCGTGATACTACAGCTGGATTCAAATGCTATTCACGAAAAGTTTTAGAAGTAATTGATTTGAACAAAATCAAATTCACAGGTTATGCCTTCCAAATTGAAATGAAATTTGCAGCATGGCGGCTTGGATTTAAACTAAAAGAAGTGCCCATCATTTTCACCGACCGTAGTGAAGGGCAAAGTAAGATGAGTGGAAGTATTTTTAGTGAAGCGATTTTTGGGGTGTTGGCAATGAAAATAAAAAGTTATTTTCACGACTACCGAAAAGTTTAACGCTTACACGTACTTCTCCCCTTTCTGCAACTTCACGTCATTAACAAATTGACGAATCATTTGCTCATCCACTTTTTTACACACCAATAAAATATTATCCGATTCCACTACGATATAATCATCGAGTCCTTGTAAGACCACGAGTTTATCCTTTGGCATATTTACAACACAATTTGTTGTATCGTACAACATTACATTTTTGCCAACAATGGCATTTGCATTTTCGTCGTGTTTCACATGTTCGTACATAGAACCCCAAGTTCCCAGATCACTCCATCCAAATTCAGAACTCATCACATGAACATTTTTAGCCTTTTCCATCAATCCGAAATCGATCGAAATATTGGTGCATTGTTCATAGGCAGATTTTATAAATTCATCTTCGGCAGGCGTATCATAAACGTCGATACCTTCCTTAAAGATGGCCGACATTTCGGGTAAGTGTTCTTCGAATGCAGATAAGATTGATTTCGCATTCCAAATAAAAATCCCGGCATTCCATAAAAACTCACCGGTTTGCAAGAAAAACTTCGCCATTTCCAGGTTTGGTTTTTCGGTGAACGTTTTCACCTTTGAAATCTTATTCTTTTTTTCCTTCTTATCATCAATAAACTGGATATAACCATAGCCTGTATCGGGACGCGAGGGTTTAATTCCGATGGTTAACAACACATCATCATCCTTAGTAAACTTCAAACAACTTGATACTGCATCTGTAAATGCTGCTTCATTTAAAATAACATGATCACTTGGTGCGACCACGATATTTGCATTTTTATTGCGCTTATAAATTTTACTCGCTGCATAAATTACACATGGTGCTGTATTTCGACGTAAGGGTTCACCCAATACTTGATCGGGATTTAAGTATGGCAACTGCTCCAATACTTTCTTTTTATGATCGGCATTCGTAACGATGATGATATTTTCCTTTGGACAAATTTTCAAAAAACGATCGCAGGTTTGCTGTATAAGTGATTTACCAATACCTAAAACATCAAGAAATTGTTTGGGGGTTTCATTACGACTCATTGGCCAGAAACGGCTACCTACGCCGCCTGCCATGATTACACAATAATTATTATTCATAGAGAAACACTTTTAATGAGATTAAACATAACTAATCGCGTCGCAAAACAAGTAAAAAAATGCATGCTATCCTTCGATAAATCGACAAGAAGGGCGAATAGCATGAGGATTAGGCTTATTTTAACGCTGAAAGAGCAGAACGCAACAGAGAAAACACATCTGGAATCGCTTCTGACTTACAGGTACCCACCGATAATCGATACCACGAGTTATCTTGATCGGCACCAAAAGCGGTGAAAGGAACAATTGCCAATTTGGCCTTATCGAGTAAATAAGTAGCTACTTCTTGATTCGTATTTAACAAATTACCCTCTTCAGTTCTCTTTCCCACCAAATTGAATTGCAAGGTAAGATAGATCGCTCCTCTTGGTTCGATGCATTGAACTGCAAATCCTGCTTTCTTCAATTCACAAAATCCTTGATACAAGGATTGCAATCGATGGTGGATCTCTGCTTTAAAATCAACTAAATAATTATCTACTGCTTTCTTGTTCTCTAAAAATTTTGCGGTAGCCATTTGTTCGGGCTTAGGCGACCAAGCTCCAATATGACTTAAAATTGCTTTCATCTTATCCATTAAAAAAGCAGGTCCCATGGCCCACCCTACTCTTACACCTGTTGCTGCAAAAGATTTTGAAATCCCATCTACATAAATTGTAAAAGGTCTCATTTCCGGTCGCAATGAAACCGGATCGACGTGTTTATTTTCACCATACAACAATGCACCATAAATTTGGTCGTACATGACGTACAATGGTTTTTCGTTTTCTCCTCGTCTTGCATTTTCTTCCAAAACACAATCGCAAATTTCTTCCAATTGCTTTTCAGTGAAGACGGTTCCTGTTGGATTCTGTGGGGAGCAAAGCGCTAATAAGGTTGCTCCTTTTAGATGAGGTAATATTTCGGTTGCCGTGGGCATAAAATTATTTTCATGCGAGCAATTCACTTGTACGCCTTCTGCTCCGAGCAAGTGACAATAGTGATTATTGTTCCAGGAGGGAATCGGATAAATTACTTTATCCCCTTTATCGAGAATGGTATTATAAATAGCATAAATAATAGGGCGAGCTCCGCCGGCAATGAGTATTTCAGTTGGAGAATAATCTAAATTATAAAGTCTTTTATTCCATGAAGAAACGGCAGCGCGCAAATCGGGCATTCCGTTCGCCATGGGATAATTGGTGAGATGATTCTTATAAGCAATGATGATTTCATCTTCTAATTCCTGAGGAATGGGGAAGATGGAAGGATCGAAATCGCCAATCGTAAAATTGAAAACTTTTTCTCCATTCTTAATTCTTTCATTTACTTCATTTCCCAACTTAATGATTTCGGAACCAATTAAGTTTTCCGCCATGTGCGAAACGGGGAATTTTTCTGCTTTTTGCAAGGTATCTGACATGAGATTTTTACTGATTTACAAACCTAGTAAAAAGCAGAGATAAAATTCTACACAAAAGCGGCAATATTCATAAGTTCTGTTGACTGTTAATAAGCCCATCTTCATCGTGGAAAAGTCATGACTCATACTCGTCAAAAGCAAGGAAAAATACCATTACTTTGACTTCTATGAGGTCCATTTTATCCATTTCAATTGTTTTAGTACTAACTGCTTGTTTCAAAGCAGATGCGCAACCAACAGCCCTGAGCGATAGCAGTATGAAAGAAACGCTAACCAGAGCAGTCCAATTCTGGAAAGAAGGCAAGGCAAAAGATGCATTTATTTCATTGGATAGCATTAACGAACAAATGGTAAGTGCTGAAAATGCAAATACGAAAATCAAAGCATCGGTTTGGACCGCTAATTATTTGATGGCTCAACGCAAGAATAAGCCAGCCTCTCCATTTTTAGATAGTGCATTAAAATGGGCAGAAAATACACATCAATATGATGAATTAATTAAAGTATACGAAACCTATTCGGATTGGCATCTTGCTGTAGGAAATCCAAAAACTGCGTTTGTTGCTAAAGAGGCTGCTTGGGCAATCAAGGATAGTCTTTCCAAGAGTGAATTGATTTTACAAATGGATTCACTGCAAAACATTTTAAATTCCACTGAACAAGAAAAAAAGTCAGCCAAAGAAAACAGCGATGCGAATGACAGTGTCATTAGTCAGAAAAACGACCAGCTAAATAATTTAGTTTACATCTTGGGCGGAGTAATAGCTGTATTGGTGATTATCATTTTTATGATGAATGGGAATCTTCAGCGATTAAGAAATCTTCCACCAAGTCCACTCCCCGACTCTTCGCTCTCGCAACCCAGGACCCGGCAAACGGTAAATACGCGAGTAAAGACTGAAGATGTAAAAACCCATCACGAAGAAAAGAAAGAAGTAGTCACTTCATCTCCCGTTGCAGAAGTAAAAGCAGAAACGAAAGCAGAAGTTCCTACAAAATCAGAAAAGAAAGAACAGCAAATTTCGAATGCTATCAAGGATATTACGGCTAAACTTGCAGAAGTTGAGTTAGTGTTAATAAAAGCAGATGTATTAGCCAATTATAAAAATGGTGAATCGAAACCCATTCGAAATTTACTAAATGAATACATGGCTCAATTGCCTTTCATCATGAAAACGTTGGATGATGCGATCACGTTAAATGAAAAAGAATCGATTATAAATTCGTTAGAACATCTTAAAACATACATTGTATCTTTTGGAATGCAAAGCACGATGACGCTCATTAATGAGATTGAAAAGGAAGCAGAGACGGAGAAGGTTGCAAAGTTATTATCTAGAGTTTTTCAGGTGAGAAATCATTGCCGAAGAGCAGCGGATGAAGCGAAGTCGTTGCTCGAGGTTAGGTTTTAGAGGTTGGATGTTAGTTGTTAGTTATTGGTCGCGAAGCTTCGCGATTGGATTTTTTACGCATTAATTTTTTTTGTGAAATGTAATTACCAACGCATTTAATTTTTTGTTGCATGCTGCAAGCTTTAAGAAATACTTTAGTCAATTCATATTTTTAGCTTTCCTATAAAATAAAAATTTACCACGGAGGTACAGCGTTTTTACACGGAGGTCACAGGTTGATTTAAGGAAAGATAATTTCAACTTTTGTTTATTCCGCGCTTGGAAATTAAAGCTGTTGCCTGTTGGATTTTTTTATATCAATCTTGAATAAATCCTGAAGGGATGGCATTATAATAGAAAAATGAAAACATCCCATCACCCAAAACCCCAACGGGGTGACAGAGAAAATTTGATTTATATTGAAAATAATAATTTCAATACCATTTAAATAGCGATCGGGAAAAAACACTGAATTATTCGTAGCAAATAATTTCACCCCGTCGGGGTTTTGGTTATTTTTCAATTTGTTTTTTCTATAATCATGTCACCCATTCTGGGTTTGATTGTAGTTTCTTTATAGATTATTCTCGCTTAATAAATCTTTGAGAACCTCTGTGAAAACTTTGTGTAATTAGTGGTTAAAGAGTCTTCAATTCAGATTAATATTTTAATTCTATTAATTAATACCGTTTACCACGGAGGACGAGGAGATGGGCACAGAGAAGCACGGAGATATTTTTCACTGAAGAAGAATTTTTCAAAAAATAGTACAATCAAAGATGCCCCATCAAACTTGTGTTCTCTGTGAAAAAAACTTTGTGCCCTTTGTGTTTAAAGGCAGACTTACTCTAATCGACAAATTGAAAAAGGATAGTATTTAAAATTCTTGCTGATTGAGATTTTTAATATAGTTAAAATTATCCTTCACATCTAAAAGCATTAAAACTTCTGTTCGCGTATTTGCGCTTTCGTAAGATTAGTAATTCGTACATTCACTACAACAATTAATACCCATTTAATAACTCCAGCATTAAATTTTCAACTTCTTCGGAATTCCATTTGGCTTCGATGTTGTCGAGAGCCATTACTTTTTTCATGATGGATTCTTGGCGTTGACCTTCGCGCAGTGCTTCGCTGTAGCGGATATCGGGAGAGAATGTAACCATGGTGTAGAGTGGAATCCACTTTTGTGGATACCTGGTGCTGAACCATGCTTCTATTTTTTTCTGGAGTAGAAATTCTTTTTGTCCGACTTTATCACGCATCTCGATAAAATTTGCAACTGCTAAATCGGCAATGGCATCGCTATCGGGTTTACGCGACACTTCAAATTCGTGGAAGATGGATTTCCAATCATCACCGTGTGCATCCATGAGTTGATCGAGTACTACACAATCTTCAAAACCGCAATTCATTCCTTGTCCATAGAACGGAACGATGGCATGTGCTGCATCGCCCACTAACAACAATTTATCTTCATAGCTCCATGGGAAACAACGAATGATGCCGAGTGAAGCAGAAGGATTATTAAAATAATCTGCCTTTAAGGTTGGCATCAAAGGAACCGCGTCGGGAAACATTTTTGAGAAAAACGTCATCATTTTATCTTCTGTGTCGAGTGCGTTAAATGAATTTTCACCATCGAATGGAAAAAACAAAGTGCATGTAAATGATTTATCCATATTAGGCAATGCGATTAACATGAAAGAACCGCGGGGCCAAATATGAAGTGCAGTGGGATCCATGGCGAAATCACCATCAGGCTTTGCAGGAATCGTAAGTTCTTTATATCCGTGTTCGAGGTACTGCTGTGAATATTGAAAGCGATCGGTAGATAATTGCAATTGCAATCGGGCAGCGGAACCGGCACCATCGGTTGCAAAAAGATAATCGGCATGCACTTCAGTTTTCTTTTGCGTTTCAAAATTTTCAAAAATCGCACTTCCCTTTTTCAAATTGACGCTATCACACTTTTCGTTGAAGAAAATTTCTACTCCTTGCTTTTCTGCCAAATCCATCAGCACACAATTTAATCCACCTCGAGAAACGGAATAAATAGCTTGACCTTCCTTTCCATAAGGTTGGTAACTTAACTGACTATCGATGCCGTGCATGATGCGACCTTTCATCGGCAAGGCTACTTTTCGAATTTCATCTGCGATACCTACTTTCTCGAGTCCTCGCCAACCTCTATCGCTCAATGCTAAATTGATTGAACGTCCGGCACTGATTCGATTGGTACGTAAGTCGGGACGACGTTCGTACATAGAAACTTTATAGCCGCGTTTTGCTAAATAAATGGAAAGGAGTGATCCAACTAAACCGGAGCCGATGAGCGTGAATTTTTTCATAGTAGTGGTAGGAGGTAAAAATAATGAAAATTTGTGATCATCACATCATTGAACAATCTATTCTGATTAGAAATCAATTGCAACTTAGTGTTTTTAGCAATAGAACCTGCTTGCTGCAGGCAGGCACGGATGACGTTATCTTTCGCTAAAGCTATAGATAACAAAGCGGATTATTATGATTTACACGGATAATTTTTCGGAAAGCAATTCTGAATTCTGAATTCTTAATTCTTAATTATTTCTATACTTATCATTCAAACTTCTACCGACCAAAATCATCTCGATGGCTTTTTCGATTCTGCTTTCTCGAGTAGCGTCTTGCTTGGCGGATGAAATCCATTCTGAGATTTCTTTTTGTTTGTAGTAGGTATACCCTTCGAATTTGAGTCGGAGTTTTGCTATTTGAAGTGCTTTTACGAAATCATCGTGAAGCGTTACTGTTTTATTTGGTGGTTGTATAATTTTTTCACCAAGCTCATTGTTCTTCATGGCTTCCTTGATGTAACTCTTCAAAACAGTGGCATTGATTTCCTTTGCAGAAGTAAATTTAATGTGTCGGTTATGTAAGTTCCCTTTGTTCTCCATTAAAATATTTTGCGGATCAATCATCAGCGCTCCTTGAAAAAAAACAAACGACACATGATTTTTAAATGCGCCGTAACCACAAATCATTCCTTCGTAATAATAGTTTGGACCCCACTTCCAATCTTCAATTATTTTGGTGGACGCGGTTAAGATTACTTTTCGAAGTTTGTTACATATCTCTTTCGACCATGGCGGAAGTTCATTGATGTATTCATCAATTTTCAATACTGCGTCTTCTCTATGTTTGACCTTCGCCATGAATTACAATGCCGACTTCAAGATTTCGCCAAAGCGAAAAACATCGGCGAAAGAATTATATAACGGTACCGGAGCTACGCGAATTACACCTTCGGTTCTTCCTTCTTGATCAGGTTCACGCCAATCGGAAATAACACCTTGTGATGTGAGTTGATCAAAAATAGCTTTACCACCTTTCATAAACTTAAGTGATAATTGGCATCCTTGCATTTGCTCTTCGAAAGGCGTGATGACTTGCACCCAATCACTTTTTCCCTTTTCTTTTAGCACATCTCTAATGATAAAAAGCAAGTAAGATGTAAGTTCTTTTCCTTTTGAAGTGAGTCGCGACATGCCTGCTTCGTCAAACAACTCTAAAGATGCACGCAATGCTGCCATCTCTAAAATGGGTGCGTTGCTTAACTGCCAAGAATCGGCGGTGGGAACGGGAACAAAACGATGTGGCATTTTAAATCGTTGAGAAGGATCATTACCCCACCAACCTGCAAAACGAGGCAAGTGTACATTTTTTACATGACGATCGTTTATAAATGCTCCGCCAACAGTTCCGGGTCCGCCATTCAAATATTTATACGAACACCAAGCTGCGAAATCTACGTTCCACTCGTGTAATTTCAATTCAAGATTTCCCGCGGCGTGTGCTAAATCAAATCCAGCATAAGCCTCCACTTCATGAGCAGCTTCCGTGATGGCTTTCATGTTAAGTACTTGCCCAGTGAAATAATGCACCCCGCCAAGCATTACTAACGCTAAGGCATCTCCGCAATCGTTGATGGCTTCGATAATATCTTCATGACGAATTAACTCTTCACCTTTGCGTGGTTGCAATTCGATAAGAGCATCGGCGGCATCAAATCCATGCCATTCCACTTGTGATTGCAAGGCGTATCGGTCGGAAGGAAAGGCTCCTCCTTCACAAATAATTTTATAGCGATCTGCCGTGGGACGATAAAATGAAACCAATAACAAGTGAAGGTTTACGGTAAGATGATTCATTACTACCACTTCTTGCGGTTGTGCGCCCACTAATCGAGCCGTAGCATCTCTTAACAGTTCATGATATCCAAACCAGCCTGTATGCGGCTTAAAATGGCCTTCAACGCCGAGTGTTGCCCAATCTTGCAGTTCTTGCAACACATAGTGACTTGTTTGTTTTGGTTGAAGTCCTAATGAGTTTCCACAAAAATATACGACCTCTTGTCCATGATGTAGCGGGATATGAAAGCGCTGACGAAAAGAAGCCAGCTCATCTTGCTCATCCATTTGCTTCGCCCAAGCGGCAGTATTTTCGAAATTGCTCATGCTACAAAAATAAGGTTTTTTTTCAGCGTCTTCGACTTCTATCCACCTCGAAAATAACTTCCAATAAAAAAGCCTAGAGTTTAAAACCTAGGCTTTTAATTATTTTTTTAATGTTTATGATCATCGGGCGTATTACTTTCCGGAGTTTCGGAGTAAGGTACCGTTTGCGGAATAAAATCCTCAGGGGCACCGGGCTTACTGTAATCGTAAGGCCATCTGTGAACAGTTGGAAGTTCGCCTGGCCAGTTACCATGGAGATGTTCTACAGGAGCTGTCCACTCAAGCGTATTTGCTTTCCAAGGATTTTGAACTGCTTTCTTACCTCTGTAAATGCTATAGAAGAAGTTAAATGCGAAGATCAATTGAGCGAATCCTGCAACAATTGCAAATATAGTTATGATCACATTTATATCTACGAATGCGTTGAATGCTTCATAGCCTGTGTTTGCATAGTAACGACGAGGCACGCCACCCAATCCTAAGAAATGCATTGGAAAGAATACACCATACACACCGAGCAAGGTTAACCAAAAATGAGCATAACCCAGTTTGCGATTCATCATTCGACCATACATTCTCGGGAACCAATGATACACCCCGGCAAACATTCCGAAGATGGCTGAAGAACCCATTACGATGTGAAAGTGAGCTACCACGAAATAGGTGTCGTGTATATTAATATCCAATGTTGAATCTCCTAAAATAATTCCAGTTAATCCACCAGTGATAAACGTAGAAACCAATCCCATCGCAAACATCATTTGCGGTGTAAACTGTATATTTCCTTTCCATAGCGTCGTTAAATAGTTGAAGACTTTTACTGCTGATGGAATCGCAACCAGAAGTGTTGTAAATACGAATACTGAACCAAGGAATGGATTCATTCCTGTGATAAACATATGATGTCCCCAAACAATAAATGAAAGGAAGGCAATCACCAACATGGAACCGATCATGGCTTTATAACCGAAGATGGGTTTACGAGAATTCACAGAAATAACTTCTGAAGCAAGACCTAATGCTGGAAGTAATACGATGTATACTTCAGGGTGACCCAGGAACCAGAATAAATGTTGAAATAAGATGGGCGAACCACCTGCGTAATCCAGAGGTGCACCATCAATAAAGATATCACTCAAGAAGAAACTTGTTCCGAAGCTACGATCAAAGATCAACAACAATGCTGCTGCTAATAATACTGGGAAAGAAAGTACTCCAAGAATTGCAGTAATGAAGAGAGCCCAAACTGTTAAAGGCAATTTCGTCATGTTCATTCCTTTCGTACGTAGATTCAGAACCGTAGTCACGTAATTGATACCTCCTAATAACGAAGAGGCGATGAACAGTGCCATGGAAACCAACCATAGCGTCATTCCCAAACCTGAGCCGCCAATAGATTGCGGTAAAGCACTCAACGGAGGATAAATTGTCCAACCAGCCGATGCCGGACCTGCTTCAATGAACAGTGAAGAACACATTACTATTGTTGAAGCAAAGAAGAACCAGAACGAAAGAGCGTTCAGGAATCCAGACGCCATATCGCGTGCTCCTACTTGAAGTGGAATAAGTAAGTTAGCAAACGTTCCAGACAATCCACCTGTTAGTACAAAGAAAACCATGATCGTTCCATGGATGGTAACTAACGCTAAATAAAAACCAGGATCTAATTTTCCGTCTTTAGCCCATCGGCCTAATACATCTTCTAAGAAAGGAAATTTAACATCGGGCCAAGCCAATTGCAAACGGAAAATCATTGACATTGCCATTGCTAAGAATGCCATTACAATTGCAGTTATCAAGAACTGCTTAGAGATCATTTTATGATCCGTAGTAAAAACGTACTTCGCAAAGAAGTTATTACTTTCTTCATGTTCGTGATGATGATCATGCCCGTGATGACTGTGGTCATCATGATGCGTGCTCACTTCGTTATGTTGATTCACTTCCATTGGTGATTATTTTCTCTTTGTAATATTATTCGTTGAACTATTTCGCGAAATTATTTCGCACTTACTACTGTAGAGTCTACGGTTATTTTTGTAGAGTCTGTATCTGCTGCCGCATTGAGAGACGCACGTGTAAATACTCTTTTTTGCTCTCTCAACCATTTCGTAAACTCATCCTTTTCCAAGACACGAACGGGCATCTTCATATTATAATGCGCCACTCCACAAATCTTGTTACACAACATGATGTATTCAAATTTAGGATCACCTGTAATCTCTTTCATTTTAGCGGTAGTGATAGTAGGCTTAAAATGAAAACGCGTTGTCATTCCCGGAACCGCATTCATCTGCGCACGGAAATGTGGAAGATAAACGGAGTGAATTACATCTCGTGAATTAATTACCAATTCAATTTCTTCTCCAACGGGCATTACTAATTCAGAAGAAAACTTATCGTCAGCGGCATTTGTATCAGAAGAATCTACTCCCAAAGGATTGGTATCGGTAATATTTCTAAAGAAAGATGCTCCGAGCATATTATCTTTTCCAGAATAGCGAGCGGTGAAATCAAATTGCTTTGCATATATCTGAACCTTCATTCCTTGCTCGGTTTTTGCAATATCGGTAATTTTATTCCATTCAATTAATCCTGTCACAATTAATCCAGAAAGAACGATGGTAGGAACTACGGTCCAGATCATTTCCAACTTCATGTTATCATGAAAATAATACGATCTTCTGTTTTTGTTGTAGCGATACTTATAGGCAAACCAAAAAAGTAAAATAGAAGTAATAAAGAAAGTGATAATAAGAACCCACCAGTTAATATCCATGAGTTTATCTACTCCCACACCATGCTCTGATGCAGCAACAGGCAACATCAGCGGTCTCCATTTAATGGTACAATACACCATTAAGGGTAGGCCAATCACCATAAACAGAAGGAATCCGAGGCTATTCCATTTATTTGCTTTTTCCTCTTCTTCTTCGTCGGTTTCTCCAGAGAGCTCGGCTGCCATTTGGGCAACATTAGCAATTCGGACCAGCACCAGAATACCAAAGACAACTGCTAGGGTTAACAACAAGTTCATAGCTTTTCGAAATATTTAATTTAAGTAGATTCTAGATTTAATAATTA
>JBJXGU010000287.1:0-4192 GCA_046160245.1 Bacteroidia bacterium | reverse complement strand
CAAAGCAGGCTACTGGAGCTGTTGTAGTAGAAAGTCCAATAGCAGCGGCAGGTTGAGTAACTATTGCTGATGTAATTTCAGAACAAAGATTCGCATCACTAACGGTAACCGTATACGTTCCAGCAATTAATCCTGTTGGATCTTCTCCAGTAAATCCATTGCTCCAATTGTAAGTATAGCCAGCAGTTCCTCCTGTTACAGTTAGATTGATAGATCCGGAGTTGCCACCAAAGCATGCTACGGAAGTGGTTGAAGTGGAAAGTCCGAGAGCAGCGGCGGGTTGAGTAATGACAGCATTTGTAGTTTCAGTACATCCACTTCCATCACTAACGGTAACCGTATACGTTCCGGCAATTAATCCAGATAAATCTTGTGTTACTCCTCCATTCGACCAAGCATACGTATGAACTGGAGTACCACCCAACACAATCAAATCAATGCTACCTGTAGCATCTCCATTACAGAGCACATCCACTGGTGTGGTTGATAATTGCACCGAAGGAACTTCGTTCACCGTGTATGAATTTGTAACTGTGCATAAATTTGCATCCGTCACCGTCACGGTATAGTTTCCTGCTACAACACCATCAATATCTTCAGTAACACTTCCATTCGACCAAGCATAAGAATAATTTAAAACGCCGCCGGTTACAGAAATAAATACACCACCATCTCCAACACCACCACAACTATCAACGTGTAAACTATCTTGAACAATATTTAATGGTGCAGGTTGAGTTAGCGTAACAGATCCAATTTGAATATCTCCTAATAAGTCAGTAACGGTAACCGTATATGTTCCTGCACCTAATCCTGATAAATCTTCAGTGATCGCACCAGTCGACCAAATAAAAATATAAGGCGGTGTTCCGTTGGAAGGTGTTAAATCAATGGTTCCATCTGTACTTCCATCACAGCTTACATTAAATCCATTGTAGTCAGACAATGTAAAATTCAAAATCAACACCAAAGGATTCTCTGGTTTTTGAGAAGATGGATTCACCTTTTTAGGAGTAATTCCATTCCCGAAAATAGACACCGTGGTCAAGGTCGTACACAAAACGACCAAGAGCCAAACCTTTAGGACAAATCCGTAATTAATTTGCTTCATCAGCAATAGAAAGTAATAATAAATTATAGTATGATTCTAAGATACAAAAGTAAGGAAAATAAAGGGAAATATCTCTATGAAATTAAGCCTTGCAACCAAGACGGTGACAAGCCTATTCCCAAAGAAATAATAGCCGTTAAAATGAGTAAAACATAATGTTTTGGTAATAATATTGGAAGTTCTTCATCTGCGATGGGATTCGTCTTAAACAAAGCGAAAATGACTCTGAAATAATAATAAACCCCAATTAAAGAAGACAGAACTGCTATGATAACCAGCCAAGTATAACCTCCCATCAAAGCTCCATAGAAAAGATAATATTTAGCAAAAAATCCAGCTACAGGTGGAATTCCTGCTAATGAGAACATAATTAAACTTAGAAAAATAGCCACTTTAGGTTGTCTTTTACCTAGACCATTCAATCCAGAAATACTTTCATCTCCATTAACACTCATGGCATGCAAACAGGCAAAAGCCCCTAAACTTCCAATACTATATGCAATTGCATAGAGAAAAATAGATCCGGCAGATACTTCATTCATAGCGGCAATCGCCATCATCATATACCCAGCGTGGGCAATGGAAGAATAAGCCAACATACGTTTAAAACTCGTTTGAAATACAGCCATTATATTTCCCAAAAGCATCGTAATGGCTGATAATACAGCTACTACAGGAACCCAAGTATCGGCCAAAGAAATAAAGCAAGTGGAAAATAATCGATAAAAAGCAGCAAATGCAGCTGTTTTTACTACGGTTGCCATAAACATCGTTACTAACGTTGGCGACCCTTCGTAAACATCGGGCGCCCAGAAATGAAACGGTGCTGCTGAAACTTTAAACAATAATCCAACTAAGATTAATAAAACACCCGTTTTGACCATCAAAGGAGAAAGGGCCCCTTTTGCTAAAGCATCATGGATTCCTTGTAAATTAAAAGTAGCGGTTGCTCCATAAATCAATGCGATACCAAACAACAAAAATCCAGTTGCAAATGCACCCATCAAGAAGTATTTTAAGCCTGCTTCATTCGAACGCAAATCACTTTTATTTGAAGCGGCAAGAACATATAATGAGATCGATAAAATTTCGAGTCCAATAAAAAATAAAGTCAAATCAGAAAAAGAAATCATCGCAATAGCACCCGACAAACAAAATAAAATGAGAGCGGCGTGTTCACCTTTCGTATGCGAATCCTGAAAATACTCTTGACCAATTAACATCCATAGCAAGGTAATAAAAATCACGGCTCCTGTAAATGCCAAGGCATAATTATCAAAATAAGCCATGTCATTAAAATATCGGATATTGGTATTCCAATCCATGCAAACTGTTGCGAGAGCAATAAACAATCCAGTGACAATAATAGGAACGAGTAGCTTTTTATAACGCAGCACATCAGCCATCATTGCAACAACACCAAGAATAGATATAATAATTAATGCCTTCATATTTAATTGACGCCTTGCAAATTCAATACTATTTCTTCGAGTGCAGGTTGAGCAATTGATAAAATTGGTTTTGGATATACTCCACAAACAATAATCAACGCTGCAATTATGATTAATACAATTTTTTCACTTTTCGCCAAGCCCGTAAATTCTACACTTCGTTCATGCACTTCACCCAACATCACTTTTTGATACGCTCTAAACATATACACAGCACCTAAAATTACTGTGAGTCCGCAGATGGCCGCTAACCACGCATTGTAAGAATAAACACCCATTAACAATAAAAATTCACCGACGAATCCATTGGTAAGCGGTAAAGCAACAGAACCCAATAATACAATGATGAATAAAATGGAGAACAACGGAGAGTTGTTTGCTAATCCACCTAAGCTATCCATTTGGCGAGTTTTCATTCGGCGCTGAATGATGTCGGCAATAAAAAACAATCCAACTACATTGATACCATGCGCCAACATTTGCACTACACTGCCTTGCAAGCCTTGAATACTTAAGGAGAACACACCAGCAGTAATTAATCCAACGTGAGCGATAGAAGAATAAGCAATAAGTCGCTTAAAATCTTTTTGATAGATAGCAATTACAGAAGCATACACAATACTGATCGCACAAAGAATCATTACGCAATTTCCCCATTCCGCAATTCCTAAGGGCAAGATGGGAAGCATCCAACGAATGATTCCATAGATACCCATCTTCAACATAATTCCCGATAGTAACATCGAACCTTGAGCAGGTGCATCAGTATAGGTATCGGGCTGCCATGTATGAAAAGGAAAGACTGGAATTTTAATAGCAAATGCAAGAAAGAAACACCAGAAGATATAGCCTTGCATTTCGGCAGTTAGTGTTGCTTGGTATAACGCATCAATTGAAAAACTGTGCGGTGCAGGAGTTTGCAAATAAACGAAAATCAATCCGAGCAACATCAGCAAAGACCCCGCTAATGTGTAGATAAAGAACTTTAAAGTGATGCGAATGCGTTCTTCTCCACCCCACATCAAACAAATAAACCAAATAGGAATTAATGCCAACTCCCAGAATATATAAAATAAAAATCCATCCAATGCAGAGAATACACCTATTAACGCAAATTGCATCAACAGAATTAATCCATAAAATGCAGCCGGATTGGAATAATTATTTCGGAAAGAAGAAAGAATAATTAATGGAATTAAAATATTCGTAAGCGCAACTAAGAGAATGCTGATTCCATCTAACCCCACATGCAAAGAAATTCCTAACCCAGGAACCCATTCGTAATTGGCGGCAAGCACATCGACACCTTGTGTTAAAAATAAAGTGAAGGCATAGGCAGTTAATCCCAACTGAATGAGTGAGGAGATGAACGAATACATTTTCGCATTATCGCGCGGCAAAATTAATGTGCCCAATGCAGCGAGTAAAGGAAAGAAGATTAATACCAGTGTTAACATACTCCTTAGTATACAATCAGAGTTAATAATAGAATTGCAATGATACCCACCACCATGCTGAATACATAGCCGCCAATATTTCCGGTTTGTGCAAAGCGCAGTACTCCGCTTAATCCTTGCAAGGCCGGACCGGTTCCGTTCACGATTTTATCGATGAATCCTTTTTCAATATA
>JBJXGU010000286.1:0-34927 GCA_046160245.1 Bacteroidia bacterium | reverse complement strand
CTTTAATTACAACTGCTGGTCTTTACCAGCTGTTAGCAACTAATAATGTTGGCTGTTCGGATTCGGCTTCTGTCCAAATAACCCTCTTACCAAAACCAAATTTAGGTGTTGATCAATTCGTTTCTTTTTGTGATGGAATTGCAATAAACCTTTCAAATTTATATTCATTAAACGGCTTAACACCGGCATGGACATTATCAGGCAATCCCATCAGCAACGCTTCTGCCATACTAACGGCAGGCACCTACGAACTTATTGCTAGTAATGCATCAGGTTGCTTAGATACGTCATCCGTAACAGTAACAATAAATCCACTTCCTATCCTTGGTCCGGATGCGAATTATGCGCTTTGTCCTTGGCAAACACTGGATCTTTCTCAGGTGTATAACGTAAGTTCCTATACTGCTCTTTACACCTATTTGGGTAATCCAGTAGTGAATTTTACTTCGGTTCATGATTCTGGATATTATACGGTTTTTGTTACCGACGCGAATGGATGTACCAACCAAGCTACAGTTGAAGTAACTAATGTTTTTTGCAGATGTGAAGCCGATTTTGAATTTACTGCTAAATGCATTCAAGATCCACTTTCCTTTAAATTATTGGCCGACTCTATGGTATTGGATGCGCATTGGAATTTCTCAACTGCAAATACTTCGGATGTTAATGAAGAAAATCCTACTGTGTATTTTAAATCGGCAGGAAAGCATTTAGTAACACTTCAAGCAACACTCAGTTGTGGCGTGGTGGATGTTACAAAATGGGTAGAAGTGAAAGATTGCTCCGACTCTTGTCAAATCTGGATTCCAAATTCTTTTAGTCCCAATGATGATGGAAAAAATGAGAATTTTGGTTTCTATAGCGAATGTCAACCCGAACAATTTAAAGCAAAAATTTACGATCGTTTTGGAAAATTAATTTATCAATCAACCAATATCCTTGATAATTGGGATGGTAAAATTGATGGTGAGTACTTGACATCGGGAATTTTTGTTTTCCGTGTTGAATGCAAAATGCCTTATAAAGACGAGGAAATTTTAACTGGAAAAATTACCATCATTCGATGATCGAAGTGAGATATGTGCGATTAGATTTTGATATAAAGCCTGCCTCTTCATTTAAAAAATGTAAAATTTAAAATGCGCTAGGGTGGACTGAAATAAGATAAACCTTCCTATGTTATTAGAAATTATTTGGTTAAAAGTGCTTCTAGATTGGTAGCATGTTCATTTTAATTGGTTAGGTTTTGTGATTTAGAACTATTTACCATTACATTTACAGATAATAATGATAGTGATTCTAACTAAAAAATGCACATTACCATGAACAAAAGAGTTCTCGTAATCTTTTTCTTTTTTCTTTGTTTTTTTCTTCGCCCTTCACTAATGGTTGCTCAATCGAGTCCACCGTTTAATAGCGGCGTCATTCCCATGTGCGATACTACTTTCTATACGACTTTAGTTTCTGGTATAGATACAATATTCCCACTAGGTCAGTCTCAAGGTCCAAGTCAATTAATGTTGGATAGTTTGCTTTTTAACCTTTCAAGTAATCATCCTCAAACATTAAAGATTACATTAACTTCTCCTCAAGGCACTGTTCTTTTATTATCTGCTTTTAATGGCTCTGGCGGTTCTAATTATATCAATACCATATTTACAAACGCATCGAATCCTAATATTACTACTGCTGCTGCACCTTTTTCAGGATATTGGTATGCCGAAGGAGGCTCATTAAGTGTGTTTGATTGGGAAAATGCAAATGGAACTTGGACAATTACCATTATTGATACCGCTTGCAATGGAGGCGGTAGCGGAGGTGGTTTAGGAACTCTTTGGACGAACGGATTTTTTCATGGCGCTGCTGCTGGAAGCCCTGGTGGATTTGGAAGTGGTTTAGGCTTTGCAGGTGGTGGAGGGATTGGTCCGAATCCATGTCCAGGTAGTATTCCATCTGATACTTTAAGTATTTGCCCGGGTAGTACTTTCAATTTAAACAATTATTATGTATCATCCAATCCTTCTTTCTTTTATAGTTATTCTTTTTTAGGATCACAAGTTGCTAATCCTTCATCAATTTCAACTGCAGGAGTGTATTTTATAGGAGGATGGGATTTTCAAAACGCTTGTATGTACAATGGCACTTTTGAATTAAAGTTTCTTTTTCCACCTAATTTAGGTCCGGATCAGGTAGCTAATCAATATTGTAATGGAACACCTCAAAATTTATCCAACCTTTTTAATTTATCCGGTTTGACCGAAGTTAGCTGGACCCATAATGGAAGTCCCATTCCTTTCTCATCCGCTTATGCTGCAACAAGTTTAGGAGTTTATCAATTAGTAGTACAAGATGTTAAAGGATGCTATGACACAGTCGAAGTGACGATGGATCCACCACTTGCGGTCAACATTGGAACGGATCAAAATGATACTGTTTGTAGCGGAACATCTATAAATTTAACTTCTTATTACAACACAACTGGCTTAACTTCTACTTGGTATTTTAATGGTTTGTTGGTTCCGAATCCTAACTCAGTTTCCTTGGGAGGTGATTATACGTTGGTCGTTTCTGATTTTGGAGGATGCACAGATACCGCTATCATTTCACTAACCTTACTTCCTGTTCCTTCTTTAGGAAACAACTTACAAGTGTCAACTTGTTCGGCTGGAAATGTTGATTTGACTATCTTATTTAATACAACTGGTTTTTCTACTTCCTGGACTTATGGAGGTGTTCCGGTAGTAAATCCTACTTCTATAGGTTTTAATGGACAATACATGTTAGTAGCAAGTAACGGAGGTCTTTGCTTTGATACTGCTTTTGCAACAGTGCTAATTTCTCAGAAACCAAATTTAGGGCCTGATGTATCAACGCTATTATGTGATGGTTCAACAAAAGACCTTACTGTTCTATTAAATCCCAATGGAAATACTACTTCATGGTTTTATTCCGGTGTCCCCATCTCCCCTCCTACTGCAGTTTCTTTGAGTGGAATTTATACGCTTATTATTACGAATACGGCAGGATGCAGTGATACTGCAGATGTAGTTGTTACTGTTACTCCTTCTCCCATATTAGGTGTGGATCAATCACATATTATTTGTTCCAATACTCCCATAGACTTAACAAGTTTATACAATACTTCTGGATTTGCCTCAGCCTGGGCAATTGGATCGGCAACCGTCGCAAATCCATCTCAGGTTTCAACACCTAGCAATTATTCACTAATAGCATCTGATGGTAATGGCTGTGCGGATACAGCTATTGTTTCTTTAAGTGTCTTAATAGCTCCTACCTTAGGCGTTGATCAAAATTTTAGTATTTGTACAGGAGATGATATAGATCTTACTTCAGTATTCAATACAACCGGCTATATTGCTTCATGGAGCTTTTCGGGCAACCTAGTTCCTAATCCAAATTCGGTGCAAATAGACGGTGCTTATCAACTTTTAGTAACAAGTGCAAATGGTTGCATGGACACTGCTCTGGTTCAGCTTACGGTTTTTCCAAATCCCAGCTTAGGTGCAGATCAATCGCTGGATGCATGCGATGGAATTTTAGTTAATTTAAATTCTTTATTTAATACAGTAGGTCTTTCATTAAGTTGGACTATGAATTCATCTTTAGTGACCGATCCTACACAAGTAATAAATCCCGGTCTATTTGAATTAATAGCTACCAATGGAGGTGGATGTACGGATACGGCAACCTTGAGTTTAACTTTTTTACCCAAACCTAATTTAGGAATAGATCAATCCATCACTTCTTGTGACGGAATAGCCGTAGACCTTACCATATTATATTCATTAAACGGCTTAACATCATCCTGGACATTCGCTGGTAATCCCATCAGCAATTCATCTGCTATACTAACGGCAGGCACATACGAACTTATTGCTAATAATGCATCCGGCTGTTTAGATACGTCGTTGGTTATCGTTAACATGAATCCACTTCCTGTACTGGGTCCGGATGCAACCTATGCGCTTTGTTCATGGCAAACCTTAGACCTTTCACAGGTTTATCATGTAAGTAACTATACGGCACTCTACTCCTACTTAGGCAATCCGGCATTAAATTATACTTCGGTTTATGATTCCGGATACTATTCGGTTTTTGTTACCGATGCAAATGGATGCACGAACCAAGCTACAATAGAGGTGACCCATGTTTTTTGCAGATGTGATGCCGATTTTGAATTTACAGCTAATTGCGTTCAAGAACCACTTTCCTTTAAATTATTGGCTGACTCAATGGTATTGGATGCACATTGGAATTTTTCAACTGCAAATACTCCGGATGTTAATGAACCAAATCCCACTGTTTATTTTAAATCTGAAGGTAAGCATCTTGTAACACTTCAAGCAACGCTTAGTTGTGGTGTTTCAGAAGTTACAAAATGGGTAGAAGTGAAAGATTGCTCCGACTCCTGTCGAATCTGGATTCCAAATTCTTTTAGTCCGAATGATGATGGAAAAAATGAATATTTTGGTTTCCATAGCGAATGTCAACCCGAACAATTTAAAGCTAATATTTACGATCGTTTCGGAAAATTAATTTATCAATCCAATAGCATAGTTAATAATTGGGATGGTAAAATTGATGGCGAATACATCACATCAGGAATTTTTGTTTACCGTATAGAATGTAAAATGCCTTATAAAGATGAGGAAATTTTGACTGGGAAAATTACTATTATTCGTTAATCGAAGGTTGCTATACTTGCCCATTGTATTTCAATTAAACCATACAGCATACTTTTGCCGACGAAGTTCTAACGCCAAGTTCTTTTCCATCTCTAAAGCTTCCTCTCGGGTCATGGGATCAATATGCATATATAAACTCGGACGCAAATACTTGCCATATTTCTCAACAATATTAGAAGAGAGTTTATGGCCCTTTTTATTCCGATAGCCCGTCTTATGTTGCTCAAATCGTTCCTTGGGATCCTTGCTTGTCATCCCCACATAAAGACATTCTAAAACGCCGTTAAACTGTGGATTCGCCTCACGAAATTTAGCATTTTCTGAAAATACTTTTTTCGATAATTCAATCACGTAAACACGGTAAATCATTTTTGACATGGTGAATTAGCAAATTGGTGAATTGGCGAATTGGCGAATTGGTGTCGCGAGGCTTCGCGATGACGATCCCGAAAGCTATCAGGAGGTGAATGGTGTCGCTGGGATTCGCTTGAAGCATGAAGCTTGAAGCTTGCAGCTAAAACTCCACGACCCTACTGAATACTTGACCATGCTTTTTCTTCAAAGACTTACATTTCTTTAATGCGCCTTTAGTACCTGTTTTCTCCAATTTATAAAAATCGGAATAGTATTTTTTGCTGAGCATGGAATAGTAAATCTTCAATTTCTTCTTCGCAGAATTAAAAGTAGAGGGCATGTTAAAATACAATTCTAATTTCCCATTTGGCTTTAACGTTTTAGTGGCACGGTATTGCTCAGGCAATAATGGGTTGTTCGTCTTACCAAGAAAGATGATGGCTTTGCAATCTTTTTCATTCAACTCTTCCCATTTATATCGGTTAATAAAAGGAGGCAATTCAGCTTCCTGAGTATGCAAAACCATTATGCTATCGTTCGAAGAATTATTGATGGAGATGGAATACACCGCTTGCCCATCACTATCGGAAGGATACACTTGGGAAATCAAGAAAAACTGTGCGAATATGGGATAAGGTAAAAAGAAAAGTCCGATGGCACCACCATAAAAGCAAAAGCGAATCCATTTTTTCATATCTCGAAGTTAGATAAATATAAATTAATAATCGCAGACTACATAAGAAAAGTCAAAAAAAAAACCTCGCCGAAACGAGGTTTTTAGAATATTTATATCAAGATTAATCTTGTTTAGAACTTTGCTTGCGCTCCTTAATACGAGCACTTTTACCCACCATATCACGTAAGTAGAAAATACGTGCTCTGCGCACTTTTCCACGCTTATTTAAGTCAATACGAGTAATTTTTGGACTGTTGATAGGAAAGATACGCTCAACACCAACGTTTCCAGAAATTTTACGAATGGTAAAAGTCTCCGTCAAACCTTGTCCACGACGTTGAATAACAACACCTTGAAACTGCTGCTCACGCTCCTTGTTTCCCTCTTTAATTTTGTAGTAAACGGTAATGGTGTCGCCTGACCTGAATTCCGGCCATGATTTAGCTTCAATTAGTTGCTCCTGCGCTATTTTAAGTAAGTCCATGATTCTTGTTATTTTACCCTCAAATTGGGGCTGCAATATTAGTGAAAATATCGTCAAGAAAATATTTAATCCTTATTTTTTTTGTTCGCGCCGGAAAAACCGAAAATTTACATATCTAAAAGGTTGAATTTTAATTATATATAATGACTATGAATCTAACAAAATTATATCGAAGCTTAAGATATCACATGGTCTAATATAGGTTTCTCCTATCTTCTGACTTATTTTTTATCGATGGACGGGAAGAATTGAATTAATTTTTTTCCAATAGAAAGGTTATCAAAATGGGATTGAGCAAAGTCTCTAGCGTGACGACCCAAGTCTTTTTGATTAGATGGATTATCCAATAGCATTACTACTTTCTCAGCAAACTCTTCGGCGGTATTAGCAATGAGGAAATCCCTTCCATCTACCCCATGAATCCCTTCGGCACCAATACTTGTAGTTACAATAGCCTTTCCCATGGCCATTCCTTCCACAATTTTAACTCTCATTCCACTCCCACTAAACAAGGGCACAATCATGACTCCACCCTTCCCTATGAATGCCTTATTATCATCAACAAAATCATTGACTTCAATTTGATTATTTGCAAATGATTTTATGGAATCCGGCATTTTTTTACCCGCCAACTTTAATTTAGCATTCGGCCTTTTCTCCAGAATGATGGGCCAAACATTCTTTAAAAACCAATCAATTCCTTCTATATTGGGCAACCAATCCATCGCCCCAATATGAAATATCATGAGCGGATCAGGATTTTCATTAAAAGGATAATCACTAGTATTTACACCAACTGGCGCAATGTGAATAGGCACATCCGCTCCTAACTGTATCAATAAGTCTTCGTCTTCTTTTGTCATAGTAGCAATCCCGTCAACTCTGTTTAACGACCATTGCTCGTAATGACGTAATCTCTCCGCTAATAAATTTAAATACCACTTACGCAACCAAGATTTTTCAGAAACAGCTAATCGCTTCCAAATTAAATGCTCAATGTTATGTGTTCGTAGAACCACTTTTGCATCGGAGTTTTGACGAATGACCTCCATGTAGGGAATCATGTATAGACTTTCCAGTATAATAGTATCAAATTTATTCTCCTTCAAAATGCGAATAAGTGCTTCTTCAAAATCACGCCGAATAAAACGAATAATATGATAAGATTCTCCAGTGAAAACATTGAAAAGTGCTGCAAACGGATTAATTCGATTGTCGAGATAAATGCCTTCAATTTGAGTCATCTTTTTATAACCCTCATTCAGTGTATCTAAATCCGTTAATTGCTTAATGGTATTAAAGGATAAAACTTTTAATTGGACACCATTTTCATACAACGATTTTTGCAGATGATACATAGCAATACTACCACCATCAACAGGTGGAAACGGAACACGAATGCAGAGCTGTAGAATTTTCATCCTAGTTTTGGATTCTTTTGTTTAAATAGTTTCTTGAAAAAACTGAGATAAACGTCTCTGTCGAAAATGACAGAATCGTGTGTTGCTTTGTAAATTAAAAACAATCCCACCGGCAATAGAATCATGGAGGATGTCCACATTCCTCTCCAAGCAGGCAAAACGCCTTCTTTAGCGAATTTTTCACCTGTAATACTTAAAATATGGTACGTAAGGAAGAATATTATAGATATTACCAAAGGCATTCCGAGTCCGCCTTTACGAATGATAGCTCCTAACGGGGCGCCTATGAGAAAAAGAATGAAACATGCCGCCGACAAAGTCAATTTACGATGCCACTCTACTTCAAAGCGTGCCAACTGACTATATCTCGATTCTTTTTCATCCTTTATACCCATGATAAACGACTGCATCGATCTAGCTTGATTTTTTGCATTCTCAAAAAGTTGATTCGCATTCGCATGAAAGCTTGTATCCAACAAAGCCAACTTCGGACTTGTTTTCATCTTCGAATTAAACTCTACCGAATCACGCAAGAATAAGAAATTATGTGAAATATTGATTGAGATTAATGAATTACTCGATAGTTCTTCCTTCTTCAAGCTATCCACGACGTGACCTAGTTGACCTAAATTCATCATTTGGTGTCCACCTTTGAACATATCTTCATTGGTTCGGTTGAGTTGAAATTGTGACAAGTCAAATCGAATAACATATTGCTTAAAAGAATTCCGCATGAGCGGATGGGTGTCTACCCCATTTTTATTCTTACTTTTCTCCTCGTAACTATTTCCTTCAAACAATGAAAGAATTAAAAATCGTTGGTCTGGAGAAGATTCCATCACCCCTCTTTGTGCAATCACTACTTTACGATTTCCAATTCCTGCAGTGTGATCATAAATCATCACATTTCGAATGGTTTTTCCGTCGTCATCCTTCTGTCCAACTTTTATACTGTAGCCTTCAATTCCATTATAAAAAACGCCCTCACGAATCGATAATGATGGTTTTTGCTGACGAATATCGTAGAGCAATGAACCCATCTTCAAATTAGTATACGGCAAAACGTTATTCGAAAAAAAGAAAGCTGTGGCGCTAATTAGAAAGACAGCAAAAAACAAAGGACGCATGATGCGTTGTAAAGATACTCCGCTTGCTTTGGCAGCAGTAAGCTCAAAATGTTCTGCCAAATTTCCGAACGTCATAATGGATGATACAAGGATAGCTAAAGGAAGAGCCAAGGGAACTAAGTTTGCCGATGTGTAAAACAACAACTCGGCAATTACTAATCCGTCAATTCCCTTTCCTACCAAATCATCAATATACTTCCATAAAAACTGCATGAGCAAAACGAATAAAGAAATGAAAAACGTGAGGAAAAACGGACTTATAAAAGACTTAAGAATAAGCGTATCTAATTTCTTCACTTCTTGTTGGGCTTGGATTTGCAAAAATACCCTAAGTTTGGCTAATATCGATGGAGAAACCGAAAGTAAAATTTGAAATGGATGAGCTAGTTCTACTCACGCAGCCTGAATTCTTCTTAACAAAGAAGCGATTAGGAGTTAAAATCAATGATTTGTTGACTCAATGCATTCCCCTTATTCAAGAAAAACTTGAGGGAAATTCATCCCATCTTCCACAAAATATCGTCAATTCTCAACCAAAAATAAGCAGAGGCGAGAATTATTTGAACTTTCCATGGCAAATCCTCGATTACCCACGCGACTTTGGAAAGGATAATATTTTTGCACTCAGAACACTTTGTTGGTTTGGAAATGGATTCAGTTTGAGTTTGCATTTATCCGGTGAATATGCCAAAAAGCACATAGATGGAATAGCTACTAACTTATCTACTCTAGCAAAAAATAATTTTTACATCTGCATCCATTCAGATCCCTTCCAACATCATTTTGAAGAAGACAATATCATTAAATGCATTGATTTCATCCATGCTGGATCATCGATACATTGGCTTCTAGAAAACAACAAATTTCTTAAGATCGTTAAGTTATTTTCTTTTGATGAAATTGATTCGTTCCCTGAAAATATTGGAGAAGCAACCAGGATTTTATTAGATATATTAACAGCAAAATAATTCGCAAGTGATTCTTGATTTTCGATGCTCGATTCTTGATGCTCGATTCTCGAAGCTCGATTCTCGAAGCTCGATTCTTGATGCTCGATTCTTGATTCTAGCATCGAGCTTCGAGTATCTAGCATCTAACTACAAACTTCCTAACAACATTCGTAATTTTTGAACTTGAGATTCCCACAATCTGATATTCGTATCTTTTTCACCCTTATTGGCAAAATCGGTAATGACTAAAGCAATGTCTAAAGTGATATCATCTTCCTTTATTTCAAACTGAAAATAAGTTCCATCGGTATCTTCTTCCCATTCAAAACGCACTAAATGCAAATCACGAACGGCAACTAATCGAGCATTTGAATGTCCACCTTCCCATACAAATGTGAACAATTTATCTTTTACATATACTTCATCAGCAAACCAGCCTGCTAATCCACTGGAATCGCTTAAAGAAGTAAACAAAATTTTTGGTGACGATCTAAATTCAAATTCTAAAGAATATTTTTCCTTTAAAGTATTCGTTGGTTCAGGAAGACTTGGAAGCGGTGCCACAATTTTTGGTAAAGGCTTTGGAAGTGTTCCCGCTTGAATACGCGGACGCATTTTACTAAGGTCCATAGTCTCCTCTAACTCTTTCATCACTTTCGCAGCTTTCGCATGAAGTGGGTCAATAGTCTCTGCTGGCTTAGCAGTTTTTCCTACCGCTTTTTTCTCAACAACTTCTTTCTTCGATTTTGGTGCAGGAGTTTTCTCAACAATTTTTGGCTTAACAACAGGAGCTGCACTTGCTTTAACTTTATCTGTTTTAACCGGGGTAGCTTTATCTGCTTTTACTGCCGTAGCTTTTGAAATAGGTTTTGGGGCAGATGGATTCACAACTACCTTTTTAACAGGTGCCTTTACTGCAACTTTCTTCACGGGTGTATTTGCAGCTGCTTTTTGCTTCACAGCAACCACTTTTTTAGTGGCAACAACCGTTTTCTTTACAGTAACTTTACTCTTAACGGCAGTCTTTGCGGACGCTGCTTTTTTAACGACTTTTTTAGAAGCGACTTTTTTCACTGGTTTCTTTGCAACCGGTTTTGCTACTTTTTTGGGAGCAGCCTTTTTAATCACTTTCTTTGTCGCTACTGCTTTTTTCTTATTTTTTGCAGACGCCATATTTAACCCTTATTAATTTCGTATTATGCTTGGGCGGAAATATAGTTAAAAATTAATATGAACTATACCTCTTTAAACTAAATCTATTGACTATGATAATTTCAACTTTAAGTCCTACGATAGATGCATAAATTATTGATATACAGTACACTTGCACTTAGCTGCATTATTTCTGTTTTCTTAGCAAATTATGCATTAGTGTTTCCTTTAACCGCAAAGGTTGTCTCAAGCATTGCAATTTTAATGAGTTTAGTACATCTTTTAATGACTTTTATCCATCCCAATGGCTGGCTCCAAAAGGAAAAGCATTTTTTAGGAATGTGGGTTGGACCACTCCTATTTTCGATGCACAAAATAATAAGTCCTATTTCCATCATCCTGCTGCTATTGGCTCAACCCTATTTGTTAAGATGGATGAAGGTCAATAGAATTGATAATGGTAATAATTTATCTTTTTTAAACAAATGGAAAAAATCTTCTGTTGAGTTGATGTGGATTTCCTTTACTTTTTGGGGATTAGATATACTGAGAGAATATACTGTATGGCATGAATTAAATTTCAGAATACTTCCAACCATTTTGGTGGTTGTGCTCTTCTTTAATTGGATGATTTTCAGAAAAAATAATTCAGCATCCTAATTTAGAATAGTAAATCATGATTAATGATTAAAAATATTTTTCTACATTTTTCGCTCTATTTGTTGGTATCAATTCATAAATTTACAATAACCGCTATAGAATTGAGTTAAATTTGTTCAAGCTTTTTTTCTTTAGATGGATGTACTCATCATTAAAAAAAGTAGTGGTTACAATGAAGAATACAATTAAAAAATTTATCAAGAAGGTACAACTCTTTGTTTTTCGAAAACGGAAAGCAATTTTACTTTCAGGCACCCTTGTTTTTTTACTGACTTTGCTTGCTTTATACTATGCCAATAACAAAGTAAATACTGAAACCGATAAATATATTTACAAAGATTTGACTGAAGTTCCGAATATGCGTGTAGGATTGGTATTAGGCACCAGTCGCTATACCTCTTCAGGAAAATCAAATCCATTTTTCTACAATCGAATTCAAGCAGCAAAGGCTTTATTTTATTCGGGAAAAGTTCAATATTTATTATTGAGTGGAGATAATCGCTACTTTAGTTATAACGAGCCTCGAGAGATGCGAAAAGAACTTATGAGAATGGGTATACCCGATAGCGTTATCGTGATGGATTTTGCCGGATTCAGAACCCTCGACTCTGTAGTGAGAGGAAAGAAAGTTTTTAAATTAAATCGATTCATCATTGTCTCTCAAGAATTTCATGGACGAAGAGCTGTTTATATTGCCCGACATCATGATATTGATGCCATTGCCTATGTTGCAATTGATCCGCCTTCAGAATTTACATTATCCGTTAAATTGCGTGAATACTTTGCTCGCGTGGCGATGCTACTCGACCTTTATTTATTTGATACAAAACCTTACTTTTTGGGGGAGGAGAGATTGCCGGAGGGCGCCTATTAAAGGCACATGAACTTGATGGGATACGAATTACGAATCGATACGAATGTACGAATTACGAATTTATACGTATTCGCTAATTCACGAAATTACAGTGGAGAAAAAAATAGTAAAGGCGGATACCTGAAATCATAACATTGAATGAGGTTGAAAGTGAGAAATACTTGGGCTGAAGCTTTTCGCTTTCAAATCGAAGATTCTCTCAACGAATTGAATCGGTATCTTCTGGTTGCAAGCAAGTTTGTTCATCGTATGTACTTCACTGCCATTAGCGTATTTGCGAATTAGTTTAGATTCGTATCTCACACATTCGTATAGATTCGTATCGCGAAACCTCGCAACGTAACCTTCTTACTGCAGGCTAGTTCGAAATCCTAATCAACTTCTCTCTCCATAATGCCATTTCAATTCATTAAGAACATCCATTAGCGTATTTGCGAATTAGTTTAGATTCGTAATTCGTACATTCGTATCGATTCGTAATTCGTAACCAACACGATGTGTTAATTCGTATTTCGCGTTCTAGTAATTCCAGAAATCTTCCCATCCGTCATCGTTAATTTCCGATCCGCCATACCCGCTAATTCTTCGTTATGGGTTACGATCACAAAAGTTTGATGCAACTTATCTCTCAATTCAAAAAAGAGTGCATGTAAGGCTCTTGCGTTTGCTGAATCTAAATTTCCGGATGGCTCATCTGCTAAAATTAAATAGGGATTATTCATCAGCGCTCTAGCGATGGCAATTCGTTGTTGTTCACCCCCACTTAATTGGGAAGGTTTATGTTCGCTTCGACTTTGCATCCCCAAAATCCCAAGCAATTCCATGGCTCTTTCGCTGGCTTCCTTCATGCGCATTCCGTGAATCAAAGCCGGCATACACACATTTTCCAAGGCCGTAAATTCGGGGAGTAATTGATGAAATTGAAAGATAAAGCCAATATGCTTATTTCGAAAAGCCGCTAATTTCTTCCCATTCAGTTGTTGGATTTCGGTACCCTTGATGGAAATAATTCCTTTGTCGGGTTGATCAAGTGTTCCCAACATATGCAATAACGTACTCTTTCCTGCACCCGAAGCGCCCACAATGCTTACCACTTCACCGGCCTCAATATCCAGATCAATACCCTTTAAAACAGTGAGATCACCGTACGATTTTTCTAATCCTCTTGCAGTTACGAGCATGGGGCAAATATAGAAAATTCAATGCCTCATCTTGGCCGTTTAAATTGAGTTTGAGTATGAGCTTTGAAAAGGACCTTGGATGAAAAACAGGATCGAAGGAGTCCAAGGAACACAATAAATTTAAAAGTAGAATCGTCTTGAAGTTTCCTCAATCCTCTTATTTTTGCAATCTGTGGAAATAGCCTTGATTCTCTCTTACCCTTGGTGGTATACTGTTTTTTGTGTGTTATGTGGTGCTGTCTATGCGTGGCTCATGTACCGCAAAGAACCACTGCTCAATGAGGTATCTACTTGGATAGGTAGAGTTTTGATAGCTTCCCGATTTTTAATGGTGACGTTTCTGGCCTTTCTTTTACTAGGACCCATGATTCGAACTTTTAGTCGGGAAGTGGAAAAGCCGATTATCATTTTGGCGGTTGACGATTCCAAATCCATCATCAACAGCAAGGATTCAGTAGCTAGAAAAGAGCAGGTTAAATCAGATTTCGAAAAACTTTATAATGAGCTTAAGTCTGATTACGACGTTCGTCAATTTTCTTTTGGTGATCATGTTGCTGAAACAATCGGTTTTCAATTTCAGGATCGACTTACCAATTTCACACAGTTTTACAATTATCTCGATGTTCAATTCACCAATCGAAATGTAGGTGCTGTTGTGATGGCTACGGATGGACTCTTCAATGAAGGAACGAATCCGGTTTACGGTCCAGCACGCATTAAAGTACCGATTTATCCAATTGCACTTGGCGACTCAACGGTGCGAAAGGATCTGTTGATTGCTCGTGTAAATCATAATAAAATTGCATTTTTAGGAAATAGTTTTCCGTTAGAGATTATCATTGACGCAAAACAAGCTGCTGGAAGTCGAAGTAATTTAACCATCGAAGAAGATAGCGTTGTCGTTTATTATCGCGCCATTGAAATTTCAGGTTCTAATTTTCATGCTACTGTTCCTGCTGTTCTCGATGCAAAATCGAAAGGAATTCATCATTATAAAGTGAAGTTAAGTTCGATAGAAGGTGAAGTTACGCTCATCAACAATCAATATGATTTGTTTGTGGAAGTGATAGAGCAAAAGCAAAAAGTACTGGTTCTATTTGCCGCGCCACACCCCGACCTTGCCGTTCTACGACAAACATTAGAGAGTAATTTGAATTATGAAATTTCTGTGGTGAAGGCCGATGAATTTACAGGGCGATTAGGAGATTTTAATTTATTAGTACTTCACAATATTCCTTCCATTATTGGAAACGAAACTGCTTTATTAAACACGATAAACGAAAGTGGAATCAGTACGTGGTCGATTTTAGGAGCATCAACGAATATTGAAGAATTTAATGAGGGCAATTTTGGAATATCCATTTCTCAAGCAAACGGACAACTTAACGACGTACAGGCTTCGCCGGTAGAAAATTTTAGTTTGTTTACGGTATCCGATGAATTGTTGGATGCTATTAAAACTTGGCCACCTTTAAAATCACCTTTTGGAGTGTATCAGTCGAATACCAATATTTATACATTACTCAATCAGAAAATTGGAATAGTAAATACTACGCAGCCCCTCCTACTCTTCAGCGAACAAAATGGAAGAAAACAAGCGGTACTCGCGGGAGAAGGTTTTTGGAGATGGAGATTAACGGATTTCAATGATCACGGAAATCACAATTTGAGTCAGGAGTTTGTTTTGAATATAGTTCAATATTTATCGGTGAAGGAAAGTCGGAGTCCATTTAAATTCATTGCTAAATCGAATTACAAAGAAAATGAAAGTTTAATTTTCGATGCGCAACTTTATAATCAAACTGAACAACTCGTCAACCAACCGGATGTTTCGGTACGCATTTACAATAAAGCGGGTAAGGAGTTTCTCTTTACGATGTCGAAAACGGACAAGGCGTACACGCTTAATGCAGGCGTTTTTCCAGTAGGCAATTATCGTTACAAGGCAGAAGTAAAACTAGGTGATAAAATTCTTTCCCAACAAGGAGAATTTAGTGTGAGCGCACTTCAAATCGAAACGGCTATGACGGTAGCTGATCATTCCTTGTTACATGCTCTCTCAGCGCAAACGGGTGGATCGGTATTTTATCCAGGTCAGGTAGATGAGTTAATCAAGAAACTCAAATCAAATGAGAATTTAAAAAGCATTTCATTCATGCACAAAAAACTCGAAGACCTTCTGAAGGAACCGTGGTTTTTCTTTTTGTTGATTGTGTTGATTTCGATGGAATGGTTTATTCGGAAGAGAGCGGGCTCGTATTAATTCAGAATTCAGACCCGATAGCTATCGGGTTCAGAATTTTTTTGATATAGTATTTATAGCTTCGGATATTGCTTTTTTAAAAACACTAAAGGCACAAGAGTTCACTTGAGAACACTAGAGAAAATTGATTTTTTATAGCCCCTCGCCTTTGGAGAGGGGTTGGGGAGAGGCTTGAACATTAATGTGGTAATAATCTGTTTTCCTTTAGTGCTTTTTATTATATAGTAACATTAGCGTCCTAATATAGTTAGAACAGTTTCAATTGGTTATGTTCGGGCTCTTTGGCGTATTGTAATAAAGCATCTTCAAACAGTCTATCAAGAGGTGTTTTGTTGAGTAAAGTTAAACTTAAAATCTGTAATATTTGGTACTGCGAGAGGGGTGTTTTTAATTTTTGTTTTACAATAGCAACTGTCACGAATGTGATAATAGCAACATATACTTGCAGCTTTACTGCGTTTGCGGAATGCCCCCAAAAGGATTTCACTTTTAGATGTTGCTTTATCCATTTAAAGAACAATTCTATTTTCCATCGATACTTGTAAAGTAATGCGATTTGCAATGCTGTTAGGTCAAAGTTGTTTGTTAGAAATACAAATTTTTTATTTGTTTCGGTGTCATAATATTTTATTCGTCTAAGTTTTTCAGGATATTCTTTTAATGCATGATGTTTTATTAATTGTATCGTTTGATCAAATAATACTCCCGTTGTTTTATCAGCTTTGGCAGAGTATACTCTTCTGCATTTCATATTGATTTTTGCTCTTGTAATAAAATACGCTTGCTGTTGATTAATATTATACAGTCGTTCGTAATCTACAAAACCTCTATCCATTATATAGAATCCATTTGTT
This sequence comes from Bacteroidia bacterium, assembly GCA_046160245.1. GTDB lineage: Bacteria > Bacteroidota > Bacteroidia > AKYH767-A > OLB10 > JAJTFW01. Next base: position 18,225 of record JBJXGU010000286.1, on the reverse strand, counting down.
TCAAATTCGATCGTGTCTAATACATTTACTTCATGCGTTTTACCGTCTGTAATATGAATATAACAGGGTATTTCTGTTTTAATATCCAACATTGTATGCAACTTAATAGCTGCTTTATGTTTTCGGAATTTCGCCCACCAAAATACGCTTAAACACAAGTCAATAGTTGTTGTATCTATAGCGTAAATCGCATGGTTTTCAAAACAAGAGAGTTCGTCATTAGGAATAATACTTTGCCGAGCTTCTGCAATTAATATATAAGCATAGTCAGCAAATATTTGCCAATTTCGATTTTCATTTGCATAAGCTAAATTGGATTTTGAAATAGCACTTCCAATTCCCAAATGATACCATTTACTTTTTTGTGTTTGCAAACAGAGCGTCAAATCGCTTAGGCTTTCACGATTAGACAATTGTCCGAACATCATGCACAACAACTGATGCCAACAAGTAAAATCTTTTACTTTATAATTTCCTCCGTAACGCTCAACACATTTTTTGAAATCGTTAGGATCTATAAATGAGACTACTTGAGCAAACACATATTTTCCTGTATTCATTCAACCAATTTACTCAAGAGCAAATTGAAATCGTTTGAACTTTAAATCCCTCTAAAGTGCCTTATTATCAATCTATTCAAAGAACTACTATATTTGTCTTTAGGACGCTAATGATATAACATATATTATGTTGATTTGGTTCTTTGGACATCTATTATATAAATTTTAGTTTTAAATTAAGATTCTAGACCTATTTTACTTGTTACTTTCTTTTACGTGAAAAGAAAGTGAAACTTCGATTGATTTTATGCAATTATGTATGAAGTTGTGAAATGCCGACTTACATTCTAAAAACTATTTACTTCTCGACAAATTATTATGTAGAGTCGGTATAACCAAAGAAAGCACGCCATTACAGAGTGAGAAACAGTGTGCGAGCGGCGAATTACAATTAGAATTCTTCGATCTGATATCTGTTTCTCCCCTGATATCAATCGGTTCGCGCTGTTGCCTGGACGACCTCCGCACCTGCCTGCCGGCTTTGCTCCGCTGAAGCAATAGCGAAAGCGATGCAGGCAGGTCGTTCCGAACGAAATTCCAGTTTATTAAAAATTATTACTCGAATAATACATCCTTTTATATATACAATTGGACTACATACTATGTATAAATGGTATTACTGTTATCTACTTAATTTTGAAGTGATGGTGTATTTGAATCTGAATGTAATTTTTTTAAAAGAAGAGAATAATAAAATATTTTAGTTTGATTCCCTATTTCAAATGTCTATTAGCATCTAGACTAAAAAGTCAACCTTCCCGAAACTTCGGGATCAGGCTAAGTCAAAATATCTAATATCTAAAGTCTAACACTAACTATTAAAAATTTTATGCTCTATTGCCTTAGAAACGGCTTCACCTGCAGAATGTACATGTAGTTTCTCGTATATTTTTTTAAAATGAGAATTCACAGTATGCCAACTGATGCCGCATTGATCCGCGATCATTTTATAACTAGCACCTTTCACTAAAAAACTCAATACTTCTAATTCGCGGGGTGTGAGATCAAATCGAACTTCTTGCGCATTTCGAGTTGCTTGTTGACTAGAAAACATATCTAACACTTTTTTAGCAACGGACGGCGTCATAGGAGCTCCACCTTCCATCACATCCCGAATGCCTTCAATTAATTTAGAGGGAGAAGTTTTCTTTAAAAAATAACCTTGTGCACCGGATCGAATCGCTTCAAAAATTTTGTCAGCGTCATCAAAAACAGTTTGCATTACCACCATGACTTGAGGGGCTTCTTTACGAATTAATTTCAATCCTTCAATGCCATTCAATCCGGGCATATCAATATCCATTAAAACGACATCGGGTTGGAGTTTCTTTACGTAGTCGATAATATTCAAGCAATTTTCAAAAGTTCCCACGCAACGCATGTCTTTAAATTGATTAATAAGCAACTCAAGACTTTCGAGCCTGCCTTTATTGTCGTCGAATACTACTACTTTAATCATTTACTCAAAGATACAATTTAATTATTAATAGATTATCACTAGAATTAGTGATTAAAGACTGAACTTTAACTTAATGGTTGTTCCATTTCCGTACAAAGAACTTATCGATAGTTGTCCATTCAGTTCTTCAGCCCGTTTTTTCATATTATTAAGTCCATTTCCTCGGGTTTCATTGGGATTAAAACCAATACCATCATCAATGATTTCTAAAGAAATGAATTCTACAGATTTTTTAACATTAATGATTACATGAGTGCAATTCGAATATTTCAATAAATTGTTGATAGCTTCTTTATAAATCAAATAAAAGTTTTTTCGTTTTGCCATTGGAATTTTCAAGGCATTGAGCGATTCATCAAAATGAATAGATAAATTAATATTTCCGGCTCCAATAGTTTCAGAAGCCAGCGTGCGCATCTTTATAAATATATTTTCAAAGCGGTCATTTTTGGAATCTATCATCCAGACAATATCCGTCATGCTTTCTTGAGAAATTTGTGTGTACTCTCCTATTTTATGGAGTACTGCTTGAAGATTGTCATCATTTCTAACAGCACTCTCTTTAGCTACTTCATTAAAAATGGAAATAGAACTCAAGTTGGAACCAATTTCATCGTGCAGATCTCTTGCAATATTATCTCGAATGTATTGAAGTTTTAATCGTTGTTGCTTCTTGTAATAATAAATAGAATATACAATTGAAGAGGTAATAAAAATATAAAAAATAAAGGCATACCATTCTTTATACCATGGGCTTTTAATAGAGATAAATATTTCTAAAATGTTTTTGTTCCAAATTCCATTGGGATCTGTAGATCGAACTTGGAAAGTATAATTCCCGGGAAGTAAATTGGCATAAGTAGTAAACCTTCTGTCACCACTTAAGATCCAATCAGTATCCAATCCAATCATTTTATAAGCATAATTAAGGTCTTCGTTCCTAAAAAAAGTTAATCCGGCGAATTGAAATGACAAGTAGTTTTGATCATATTGTAAAACATAAGTAGAATCTAATTTTAGAGGTCTATTATTCACATAAAAATGAGTTAAGAAAATTGGGAATTGTTTTGATGTATAGTTGATGGAGTCTGGATGGAAAATAACAAGTCCATTCACTCCTCCGAAAGCCATTTTTCCGCTTGATAATTTACAGGCGGCATTGGTATTAAATTCATCAAATCCAAGTCCATCTTTACTTGTAAAGAATTGAAAATTTTCGTTTACCAAATTAAATTTATTAATTCCAGTATTGGTGCCCATCCATAAATTGTCATTGGAATCTTCTAGAATGGTATAAACAAAATTATCAGACAATCCATTTGCGGTGGTATATCGCTTTGTATCTAGCGTGATTAAATTGAGGTGAATAAGGCCATTTCCATTGGTTCCTATCCAAAGGAATTTAGAATCTTGAAGATGAAGGGATCGAATATCCGTATTATAAAATTCCACCCCCTTTTCTTTTTTTGTTGGAAAGGCGATTAATGAATCATTATTTAGCGAATAGAGATATAACCCATTTTGGCTTCCGATGATAATTTTATCTTTATTTAATTTTTTTAGGCAGAAAATGATTCCTAGATTTTTTGAGAACGCATCTCTTTTCAATGCTATTTCAAAAGGAACACTGTTTGATGTAGCAAGATTACTTTGCGTAATATAAAGGGCGTTGTTCGATGATCCAAAATAAATGTTATTACTATCATTTAAAGAGCATCTATAGGAAGAACCATTATTTTTACTGGAATTCTTATTATTAAGTAGAGTAGATGTTTTATTCGCAGGATCGAGAACAATAATAGATTTGTTAAGCCAATGTGAAAGCATTATTTCACCTCGGTTTCCTAAAGTAATATTACCAATAGGTGTTTTATAATCAAAATAGTCAGTTTTTATTGGAGTAGGCTGCCCTTCGTCGTTTAGATTGATGTCTATTAAGTAAGACCCCTCTAGTGTTCCTACAGCAATTTTATTTTCGGAGAATTCGCAAATGGTTCGCACATTTGAAGTAGATTTATATGAAACATTACTTCCGGGGTAAATGGTGGTAAAATTCGTTTTTATTTTTTCAGCTTTGATTAATCCTCTTCCCACAGAGAGAAACCAAATGAGACCTTCGCTATCTTCCAAAATTTTATTGCAATTATTGGTTGGAATGTTAGAATTTCCATCATAAAAGTGGTTCCTTATTCCTTTTTCAAAATTTAGCAGATCAATTTCAATGAGTCCGGCACCGCTATTTTCGACCCAAATATTGTTATTTGTTCCTTTGGTTATATTGTAGAAAATTACATTTTCTTTGATTGTTGGTTTAAGAAGATTGGCTAAATTTAGTTCACGAACTGTTCCGGAAAATAAATCTATTTTCGTTAATAAGCCCAAACGATTTAAATAATAGATACAGCCGTTTATTACTAGCTTTAAGGGAGGTTGATTTCGAATTTTAGAATTTTCACTTTCTCTTGCTGGAATTTCAACAAGTGTCTTGTTGATGGGAGAATAGTTGAACAATTGATTTGCGGCACTAATTTGAATGTTGTTATTTTCTAATTTTTGAAGATAAATCGGTAAATTAATGGGGCTTTTATAATAGAACTGTTGATATTTCATTGTACTTAAGTCAAGACGTAAGAAAAGTTCAGAGGTACTCAAATACATTTTTCCATCCGAAATTAAACTGGATGTTTTATGTCTTTTAAAATCGGCATTCGGAAAGACCGTTTTGTTGATCCTTAACGGATTTACTTGTATGGCATATAATTCGTTTTTTATTAACGCATAAGAAGAGCGATTGTTCGACTCAAAAAGTACTAGATCATTTAGATTGTCGTATCCAAAAAGTTTCTTGAATTCATTCGTCTCATTGTCAAGTAGGAAAAGAGCATCTTTGGATGCAAGAAAAATATTGCCCAATGAATCAATAAAACTCATCAGCATTTGAGTTGAAGAAAATGACTTGTCGTTTTTTGTTTTGAAATAGTAGGTGGTGAAATCGTAACCATTGAATTTACTAATTCCATTTTCGGAGAGAAGCCATAAATAGCCATTTGGACTTTTAATAATGTCACTAAATGAACCGGAAGGTAATCCATTACTAGAGGTATAGGACTTAAAATGCAAATTGTATTGCGTGTAACCTATCTCGTATGAACTAACAAGCAAAGAAAGTACAAGTAGAAAATAGTACTTTTTAGTTATCCTATTCGGAAGTTTAGCTAGCATAGTCGAAAGTACAAAATTCCAAGGTTTAAGGCTTCATTTCTTCAAACGAAATGAGTTTAGAAAGGTTTTATTTGATCAAAATGTAAGCGAAAGGATCTTGCCAAAGGAACATCAGCGAACTAATCCATCCAATTTTGCCACGAATTGACCCCAAAAATTAGGTATCCACTTGTCCCTAAAATTAGTCATACTTTTAAGGAATACCTACAGTAACTTTGTAACATCATTTAGGTGTAGTTTAGTAATAAGGTATCATTTGAATTGATTAGATAAAAGGATAGGCTGTCTCTGTATGGAGGCGGCCCTTCTTTTTTAATATCGTATTATATCTATAAAATGTTGAATATTAATTTATTAGTCTTTTAAGAACTTAAAATTTCATCGATTAATAATGTAAAAGTCATCGATTTTAGCTTAAACTAATTTGAGGTTTGAGCAAGAATTAGGTGGTCCAAATTTAGATCAAAAGTCATATTTTAAGATAAAATTGATGATTCATCTTGGGTTTAGCCATTTTTTAAAATCAACGTTTATAAAATAAACTTGCAGGGTTTGTGAACTAGTCTTAAATTTATCCGTATCAATTCAATGTTAAAACCATGGTATACCCTATACATGGCTTTAAATTGAATCCGGAATTACATCACTTTACCATTTTATTTGATTATCCGTTTATAATAATAAGCGGATAGAATGAGAATCCTGTTGTTTTTTCGTAATAGCTGAAAAAAATTAAATAAAAATAAAATGAATCCAATCTCTACATTAATAGGCGGCAACTCAACTTGCAACCTAAGTACAGGACGTGTTAAATCGTTCTTTACTAAAAAGGGGCTATTCTATTTAGTCATGACCATGTTCATGACGCTTGGAATGCTCAATTCTTCCTTCGCACAGTTATCGGGAAGTAAGTTTATTCCAGGTGACTATGCTACTGTAGCTGCTGCAGTAATTGATCTTAACACACAAGGCGTAGGTGCTGGCGGTGTTATATTTGAAGTAGCGGCAGGTCATACAGAAACTTTAGCGGGTCGAATTGATTTGACGGCAACCGGTACTTTAGCAAATCCAATTGTTTTCAGAAAGGATCCTGCTACCTCGGGTGCTAATCCTATACTTACAGCATATACAGGAACAAACCTTGCCTCGGCTGTGATTAGTGATGGAATGTGGAGCTTAAACGGTTCTGATTATGTTACTATTGACGGTATCAATTTATCCGAAGCAGCAGGTAACACAACTCCCACCACCCAAATGGAGTATGGTTATGGTTTATTTAAGGCCAGCGATACCAATGGAGCCAATAACAATACCATTCAGAATTGTGTCATCACATTAAATAGAAATAATACCACTGCTTCAGCAGTGGGATTTGGTGGATCTGCAGGCGTCATTGGTGGTTCAATCGGAATCGCAGTAGCCAATTGTACTCCGGTCACAAATACTACTTTAATTACGGTGACAACAGCCGGTGGAGCAAGTTCCAATAATAAATTTTACAGCAATACGATACAAAATGTAAACACCGGAATTGCTCTGGCCGGATTTGCGGGAGCATCACCATTCACACTTTGTGATACAGGCAATGATATTGGTGGAACATCCGCCGGAACAGGAAATACAATTTTGAACTATGGTGGAGGTACTTCTCCATCGTCTGTTTGTGCGGCCATTATGTTTAGCAATCAATGGAGTTTAAACTTTTCGTATAATACCGTAAATAATAACAATGGTTCTGGTATTAATCATACTGTTACCAACAGAGGTATTTGGGCTTTTGCCAATTCAAATGGAGCGAGTGCAAACATTAATAATAATAATGTAACCATTGTCGGAGCAGCAGCTAGCTATGATATGTGCATAGACTTAGAAATGTCACAATCGGGTGCCGTTGCAGGGCAGGTGATTAATATTAATAACAATATATTTAGTGTGACAAAAACGAATGTTGGAAGTCTCTTGCAAAATGTTGTTTATTTGAATACTAATGCTACCACTGTTAATGTGAATGGTAATACCATTACCAACTTTACATATCCCGGAACACTTACTACAGAAGCAGGTGTAATCAGAAGTGGTCTTGCCGGTATTGGCACATTAAATATTAACAACAACACAATTGGTGGAGTCAATCTTACTTCAACTACTGGTACCAATTTTATAATTGCCGTAACAGGTTCTGTAACCACAGCATTAAACATCACTGGCAATAATATTAATGGTGTAAATACAACCGGTGCTACTACTAAAACGTTGAACCTTATTCAAAATACTGCAACCGCGATCACTGCCACATCAAATATTAACAATAATAACTTTCAAAATATAACGCACGCAGGATCGGGTGCACTTAACTTTATTACTGCCACGGGAACTCCCAATTTTATAACAGTTACTGGCAATACGTTTACGAATTTAAATATAGCGACTACAGGAACTGTTACTTTGATTTCAACTACTTTTACCAATACCACTGGTACAGGAACTAAAACGATCAGTAACAATTCAATTGTGACTGCCTTCAACAGAACGGGTGCTTCAGGATCGCTAGTCTTGCAAACTGATAATGGTAGTTCTGTAACTGGAACAGTTACTACGGTGCAGAACAATAACTATTCGAACATTACGGTAGCAGGTACAACCACCATTACAGGATTAAATTATACCGACGGTGGTACAGCTCCAACGAAAAACTTCACAGGAAACATTCTCAACAACTGGACCGGGGGTACCGGTACAATAAATTGTATCAACATTACCTATTGGAATGGTGTTTCGGTCTTGTCAAATAATACCGTTACTAATATTAACAGTCAGGGAGCTATTACAGGAATGACGCTTGGTTCCACAATAAATACAGCAACCTTAATTACGGTAAATGCTAATACAATTAATAATTTGAACTCCACCGGAGCCGGCGGGGCTGTTACAGGGATTAGCTGTACAAATACATCGCCGCTTATCAGTTTTAGCAACAATACCATCAACACACTTTCCTCTACGGGTGCTTCAGCAATAACTGGTATTTCAATCGGCGGTGCAACCAATACAAGTGTATTCAAGAATAAAATTTATAATCTTGCTGGAAACAATGCTTCTTCTACCGTTAATGGTGTCCTTGTTTCTGCCGGAACACTGGTGAACGTATTTAATAACCTTGTTGGTGATTTACGTGCGCCAATTGCAAATGCTGCAAATCCAATAAATGGACTAAATTTCACAGGAGGAACTACGATTAATGCTTCTTATAATACAGTTTATTTAAATGCAACTAGTTCTGGTGCTTTGTTTGGTTCAAGTGCTTTGTCGGCATCAACTACACCAAATCTAACTTTAAGGAATAATGTTTTAGTCAATAATTCAACTCCTAATGCTGCAGGTTTTGCGGTTGCTTACCGCCGGTCTTCAACTACAGTGTCGACGCATAATGTCGCATCTAATAACAACTTATTTTACGCTGGAACTCCTGGTGCAAATAGATTAATTTATTATGATGGAACTAATTCGGAACAATCGGTAATGGGATATAAGGCTCGTGTATTTACTGCTGATTTGAATTCTGGAACTGAAAGTCCAACTTTCTTAAGTACAGTCGGTGCGAATGCAAATTTCTTGCATATCGATGCCTCGGTTGCAACTAACATCGAGAATGGTGGTGTAACCGTTGCTGGTATTGTTGACGACTTTGATGGAGATGCAAGACATGGTTCTACTCCTGATATTGGTGCTGATGAATTCAGCGGAATTTCTGCAGCAGCTTTAGCCGCGCCAATCAATTTCGCTTCTAATACAGCCACTATTAATAGCTTTAATATTACTTGGGATGATAATTCTGTAGGTGAAGCTGGTTTCGTAGTATATAGATCGTTAAATGTTGGAGGTCCATTTACAACGATAGTTGGAGTGGTGACCTCTACTTCTGTAGCTTCTATAGGTACTAGTTACTCATTAACTCAAACAGGTTTATTAGGAGGCACTACTTATTATTATCAAATAGTAGCTAATAATTTCACCAGTTCGGCTGTTTTAAGTGGTAATGCAACAACATTAAGTTGTGGAAGTGGCTTAGCAGGAACTTTCCTAATTCCTACTAACTATGCTTCTTTAACAGCTGCAATGACTGCTTTAGTTGCCAATGGAATGACGGGCCCAGTTACGCTTGAATTAGAAGCGAGTTATACAGGTGCAGGTGAAACATATCCTATTACCATTGGTAATATTGGTTGTTTAAATCCATCCAATACTTTAACAATTCGCCCAGAAGGAACGGTAGCTGCACCATTAACGATTACCAGTGCTAATACAACAGCTACTATTGATATCAATGGCGGAAATTATGTTACCATAGATGGTCGTCCAGGTGGCGTAGGAACAAGTAAATATTTAATTGTTGAGAATACAAGTACTACTGCTGTATCTGCTGGTAATGCTGTGTTAATTCGAAACGAATCATCAAATAACACGCTAACTTATTTAAATGTAAGGTCAGCAAACGGAAACGCAGCGGCAAACACTGCTGTTGTTACCGCTGGTTCGATTCCAGGTGCTATCGCTATTGGAAGTACTGCTGGTGCATTTGGAAATGATAATAATACAATTTCTTTCTGTGATGTACATAGTGCAGGTGCTAATTTAGGAGCTTGTATTTACGCAGGAAATGCGACTACTGCGGGTTCAAATGCAAATAACGATAATGGAAGCATTATCAATAATAATTTGTATGACTTCTTTATCGCAGCTTCTGCATCTGCTGCAGTAGATATTGCAGTTGGAAATAATAACTGGACAGTAAGTGGAAACAGCGTTTATCAAAGTGCTACACGTACTTATACAGGTACTCAAAATGTTCGCGGTTTCTGGATTACACCGAATACTGCATCATTGACTTCAGCTAGTGGATTTACCATTCACGATAACTATATTGGAGGTTCAACTGCTAATGCGGGTGGAACTACAATGACATTGACTGGAACAACGGCTTATTTTTACATGGCTATGGATATTTCTGTAGGAGTAGGAGCCCCCACTTCCATTCAGAACAACATCATCAATAATATTAATATGTCTTCTAGTAATACTTCATCGGCAGCAATGCTTGGTATTAGTGTTGCAAATGGTATTACAAACATTGGAAATGTTACAGGGAACCTCATTGGAAACCCTGCAATAAATACGAGTCCTTATGGAATCACATTTACCACGACAGGAACTTTAGGCGGAATCATTGCCATTCGAGTTTCAGCAGGAGGAGCACATAATATTTCTAATAATACTGTTGCTGGAATCGAGTTGGTAGGAAATGCAGCTTTAGTTGCACCTTCATTTAATGGTATTAATTATTCGGGTGGTACTTCTTGTATTATTAATAATAATACCGTGGGAAGTGCAACATTAGCAAATAGCATTCATTTGTCTACTTCATCTGCTACATCTACTTCCGCTTCAGCTGTGCGAGGTATCATTTCCAATGTAAGTGCAGCGAATTCAACAATTACAAACAACGTGGTAGCTAATATTACTAACATGTTTTCAGGTACTGGAACAGGAAATACATTGGTTGGTATAGCAGTAGCCACAGGAACAGCACAGGTTACGAATAATACAATTCGTAATTTGAATAGTAATTCTCAAGCTACAGGATCTGGATCAACAAGTGCTGTTTTAGGAATCGCGTATACTGCTACAACAGCTCCAGCTGTGGTTAGTAGAAATACGGTTCATTCATTAAGATTAACCCATCCAACGGTAACTAGTGCAATCAATGGAGTAGGATTATTTTACTCTGGACCAACAGGTACTTCAAACGTAATTGAAAGAAACTTTATTCATAGTATCTCTACTGCATCAACAACAAACTCTGCTGGTTTCTTGACGGGGATGGATGTTGCCGGCGGTATTGTAACTATTAAGAACAATATGATTCGTTTAGGAATTGATGATGCTGGTGCTGATATCGTATCTCCATTAACAGTTCGTGGTATAACTAAAAATGCAGCTACTTCCAATGTTTGGAATAACAGTGTTTTTATCGGAGGAGCTAACGTGGGTACAAGTGCAATTAACACTTTTGCGTTTGTTCGATCAGCAAATGCTACGGATAATTTTAGAAATAATATTTTCGTGAACAATCGTTCAAATGCCTCAATAGGTGGAAAGCACTATTCAATTTCTTTAAATTCTGCTACAACACTTACACTTAATAATAACGTGTACTATGGAGTTGGAACTGGTTATAAATTTGGATTTAACGGAGTAATAGATGCTGCCGTTTACACACCAAGTTGGGTAGTCGGTGATACTAATAGTTTCGAAAGCGATCCTTTATTCATTGCTCCAACTGGAAATGCAACAGCGGTCGACTTACATATAGATCCGGTTAATCCTACCATTGTAGAAGGGCAAGGAGTTGCGATTGCATCTGTTACAGATGATTTTGATGGACAGGCGAGAGCTGGTTTAAGTCCAACGGATATAGGTGCTGATGCCGGTAATTTCGTGAACTTGGTTTGTAGTGGTACGCCTTCTGGAGGAACTGCAATTTTAACTGGAAGTGTAATTTGTATTTCCGGAACCAGTTCTGTAGCACTTACAGGTTTTTCAAATATTCCAGGTGTTACTTTACAGTGGCAAGAATCTGCTGTTTCTGGCGGACCCTATACAAATGTAACAAGTGGTACAGGAGCTAATTCAGCAAGCTATACAACAGGAACCTTAACGGCAAATAATTATTATGTATGTATTGTTACTTGTATAAATGGCGGAGCTACTGCAACATCTTCTGAAGTAACTGTAGTGGTGAATAATCCAACAATAGTGAGCACGGTCCCTGGTAATCGTTGCGGAACAGGTACTGTAGTTTTAAGTGCAACATCTTCTGCTGGCGGTACAGTGAGCTGGTTTACTGCACCTACTGGTGGTTCTCCTCTTATTAGTCCATCAGTTCCAGTTCCTGTTACAGGATATAATAATGATATCGTTGCTAACGGTGTTGGAACAAATTCTTCATTAGGATTTACTTATGCTACCATTGGAGTAGATGGTGCAGGATATGTATTTATTGATAATACTTATAAATATACAGCTGCAAATGCATTGCCTACTTGTTTCATGCCGGTTAATAAATTAGCTGCAAGTACGCAGACCAGTGGACTCGTTCACCAATTCCAAGATTATGGCGATGCAGTTACCCTTGTCAATAATGCGTTGACAATCGTTAACCAATCTTCAGCATATACTTCTCCATTGCCAAGCACAGGTACATTAACTTTAACAACACCTGCTAGCTATGCAAATCTTGTAGTATTGTATGAATCTGTTGTCAATGCAGGTCCAATGCTAGTAGACGCAACGGTGACTTTTACAGATGCTACTACCCAAGTCTTTGCAGGCAATACATGCGTAAACTGGTTTACAGTTACTGCTCCTGCTTATGCTGGTATGGGAAGAGCTACACCAACTGGAACTATTCAATGTGGTACAACACCTAATATGTTTGAATTGAACATGCCAATCAGTGTGGCTAATCAAGCAAAACAAGTAGCAAGTATCACTTTCAATTTACCTGCAGTACTCACGGGCGCGAATGCATTTAATATGAATTATTTCCATGCTATGGCTGTTGGAGGTATTGTTGCAACTGTACCTGGAAGTTTTACAACTCCAATTATTTCTACTACTACAACCTATTATGCTCAACCTGCTATCGGAAGTTGTATTGGCCCACGTGTACCGGTGGTTGCAACAGTATCTGCTCCTGCTACACTTAGTATTACTCCTGGAGGTATCGTGTGTAACAATGCAGTTCAGAGAATTGTAATAACTTCTACATTGTCTGATTATGATTCTTATATCTGGAGCCCATTAGCTAATTTATTTGAGGATTCGCTTTGTACTATTCCTTATACTGGCAATATTCAAGATACTGTGTATTTAAAAACTGCTGTTGCAGGGAATAAAATTGTAACATGTAATGCATTGAATACTGGTTCAGGTTGTGCTAATGTGATTTCATCAACATTCAACGTTCAGCCGACTGCAACAGCAACTGCAACCGTATCTCCAAATCCGAGTTGTTCAGGAAGTCCTGTGACTTTAACGGCTTCTTTGGGTACGCCTACTACAGCGGTATTAGGAATTGATAACAACGGAACAAAAATTGGCGGGAATACCGGTAATTTATATCGTACCGGCACAACCCTTAATCTTCAAATGAGAACACAGTACTTGATTAGAGCCACAGAGTTAAATGCTGCTGGCATTCAGGCTGGACCATTTAATAGTATTGGATTTTTTGTTTTAACAAGTGCAACCCCCGGAGTGCTAAGCAACTTTACTTTAAGATTAGGACACACAACGGCTACTGCATTAACAGCTACTTATCAAACCGGACCTTTTACCGATGTTTGGTTTGCCAGTACCTATACGCCTGTGCTGGGTTTAAATACGCACCCATTTAGTACGCAGTTTATTTGGAACGGTGTCGATAACGTGGTGGTTGAATCATGTAATACATTGACATCAGGAGGTAGCGGAACTACCTTACAAACGTTCACCACACCAACACAAACTAATATGGCCAACCTGGTTGCCGGTGGCTGTACTGCCGCTGCCGGTGGTGCAACAGGCTTTACCAATTGTCGCCCGGTAATTGCTATTAACGGCAATGTGTCGCCAACACCAAGCGGTTTCTCCTGGAGTGATGGCGTAAGTGTTGTAGGAACAACAAGTCCACTTGTGGTTTCTCCAACTTCAAATACAAGTTATACCTGTACGATTACAGCGAATGGATGTCCATATGTATCCAATACGATCAATCAAGTTGTAATTGCATTGCCTCCATCACCAACGGCTTCTGCTCCATCTACACAATGTGGATATGCAGTACCAACAGCATCTGTAACTTCCAATTCAAGTCAACCAACACCAATTTTTAGTTGGTATGATGCTCCAACGGGAGGTAATTTATTACAATCTAGTACTTCAACTACATTTACAGGAATAATTATTACAACCACAACATTCTATGTTGCTGAACTGATTTCGCCATGCGAAAGTCCTCGCGTTGCAGTGGTCGCTAACGTTTCCGCTTATGATCCAATCGCAACTACGGCGAGTTTGGTTACTTGTGTTGGTACACCAAACACGTTCACTGTAAGTCAAACAGGAAGTACAAATATATATGCCTATTCTTGGACAGCCTTACCTCTTGTAGGTAGCGGTTCTACAGGAACTGAAACAGGATCTCCACAAACATTTACAGCAACTATACCTGGTTTTTATAATTATATTGTTACTGGAGTTGATGCAGGTTTGGGATGTACAGTTTATGATACTGTTACGGTAAATAATTATATTGGATTATCCGGTACTGTTTCAGCAACGCAAATATCGGGTTGTGCAAACCCAACCGGTTTAATTACCGCAAACGTTTCCGGAGCAGGTACTGTAGTAAATGAAGATTTTACAAGTGGGATTTTACCTGGAAATATGACATCTGCCGGTAATGATTTTGCAATTACAGGCGGTAGAATGCAACTTACTTCAGCTACTAACTCGAAAAATGGCGGTGTGTTAATTTCTAATCCGACCGGCTTAGCGAATAATGACTTCCAAATCGATTTCGATTTCATTACTACCACAAGTGGTTCTGGTCCTGCAGATGGATTGAGTTATAGTTATGGTGATGATGTGGTTGCCTTACCAAATAGTGCAGGTACTCCTCCTGGTATATCAACACTAGTACCTGAAAACGGAAGTGGAACTAAGTTGAAGCTATCTTTCGATGCTATCAACAATACAGGAGGTTGTCCTTCTGTTGCTAATGGAAATGTATCGGGTATTTATTTAATGTATAATGAAACGAACTTGCATCAAGGTGCTAATTGTCCGGGTGTTTTATTTTATTCTCCAAATACAACCTGGAGAGCAACTACAACAACAGGAGCTACTACACACGTTACTATAACTATCAATTCATTGGGTCAGGTTTCGATGTCGTTAAATAATGTGCCAGTAGTAACCAATCAACAATTACCTCCTGCATATTTATCTGCTAACAAGTCTAATTGGAAACATGCTTTTGCAGCGCGTACCGGTGGGTTAAACGAGGGACACTATATTGATAATTTAGTTATTCAATATAATAATTTTTACGAATATTCTATTAACGGTGGGGCAAGCTGGTCAACAACAAATCCAATTGTTACATCTGGTCCCGGAACGTATACCGTAGATGCTCGTTATGTTTCTGTTCCTGCTTGTTCTACGGTATTGGGTACTGCAACTATTAACACACCAGTTTTCACTACTACTTCAACTTCAACAAGTGTTTGTTCGTACTCACCTACTATGCCAACTTTAGCATTTACGCCTTCATTTGCTAGCGGTGCAACCTACCAATGGGAATATTCACCTGCCGGTGCGAATACTTGGCTTCCGGTTTCAGGAGCAACTAATGCAACGTATGTTCCTGCTGCAGGATTTGTAACTGCAAATACCGACTTCCGTTGCATCATCTTGTGTGGAGGTGTTCCTACAGTAGGATCGCCTACCATACCAATTACAATTACTTTCGATACACCCATTATTACAGGTTCAACCCCTGGTAGTCGTTGCGGAGTTGGAACGGTGAACTTGTCTGCAACAGGTAGTGCTAATACTACATTGAACTGGTACGCTGCGGCAAGTGGTGGTACTGCAATTGGTACGGGTAATTCATTTACGACGCCATCAATTTCATCTACTACAAATTTCTATGTAGCTGCTTCTTCCAATGGTGGACAAGGTTTAACTCCGGTACCCGGTGGAAATACATGGAATCAATACACTACTGTTGGAGGTTTCCAAACAACTGCAATTGCAAGTGCCTCTATGGTATTTGATGCCTTAACTACGTTGAACATTGCAACAATGGATATTTATCCTAGTGCAGTGCTTGGTACTTCTTTCACTATTGAAGTTAGACAATCAAGTGGTTCAGGTACTCTGATCGCTTCTTATACAGGTACTACAACTGTAGTAAACTCGGGTACACCTTCTATTGCTCAAACGGTTCCTGTAAACTTCAATATTCCTGCAGGAACAAATTATGTAATTGGATTTGCATCAAACCCGAACACATGGAGAGGTAACATTACTAACTTCCCTTATCCTTTCTTGTTACCAGGTATCTTAAACATTCAAGGTTCATCGTTCGGAACTTCTCCTGGAACAACTTTAATTTATCAATACTATTTCTACAATTGGGTGGTAACTACAGGTTGTGAAAGTTCAAGAACAGCAGTAGCTGCTACAGTAACTACTCCGCCTGCAATCACGGTAAGTCCAAATGCGACTCTTTGTGATGGTCAAAGTACAACACTTACTGTTACAAGTTCGAATGATCCTGACTACTCTTATGTTTGGGCACCATCTGGATTTAATGGTGCTTCTTATCCAGTGAATCCTTCTGCTACCTCAACTTATACAGTTACAGCAACAGATACTACAGCAGGACCTAATTCAGGTTGCGCTACTCTTGGTTCGGTTACTGTTACGGTTAATCCAGTTCCATTAATAGATGCTACACCATCTACAATCAATGTATGTGGAGGTGGTTCTGTCAACTTAAATGTGACTAATCTCACACCTGCAGAAGCAACATTTGGTACTCAGGCTAATCAAAACACTACGACGACTTATCCTGCACCTTATTCAGTTTACTTTGGATCACAAAGAATGCAAATGTTGATCACTGCCGCTGAACTTACATCTGCTGGTTATAATGCGGGATCACCTCTCGCAGGAATCAAATTCCCAGTAGTATCATTAGGAGCGAATTGGGGTGGATCATTAACTTCATGTCAGTCTTTCCAAATGAGTATTGGAAATACAGCACTAACTTCGATTACTGCATTTCAAACAGGCTTAACTCAAGTAATTGCCCCTGGAAATTATACGCCAACAGTAGGATATGGGAATACGCATACGTTTAGTACTCCATTTATTTGGAATGGAACTTCTAATCTTATCGTTGAAACTACTTTTGGTAATAATTTTACAGGAACAACGAGTGATGCAGTAATTCAATATAACACACCAACTGCCTTCCAAAGTACGATCGTGTATAGGGCCGATGGAGTTACAGCAGCAGCCGCGGCCGCAGCAACAACAGTTAGCTTTACTTTTAGTGCTAGACCTGATTTCAAATTAGTGTCCAACAGTAACCTCACTTATCTGTGGAGTCCAACAACTGGATTAAATAACCCTACTTCTGTTACTCCTCTATTAACGGTTGCAGCTGGTGTGAATCAATATTATTATGTTACGGCAACAAATCCAAGTACAGGATGTACCGCTGTAGATTCTATTTTGATTGCATCATTGGCCAATCCTAAACCAATCATCGTAGAAAACGATACGACTTTATGTAACCCATCACAAATTTATATTCATGTAGTTGATACAGGTGTATACGCTGGTGGTTATCCTAGTGGAACACAATTTACTTGGAGTGCTATTGGAGTTCCTATCGTTGATTTAGATTCGATTAGTTCTATTAATGGATCCAGCTATTCAGTAATTGTTACTCTTCCAAACGGATGTACTTCTACATCTGATACGATTACGGTGTTAACTAAATCCGTTGCTGTAGTCGATGTAATTACCAATGCATCATGTGTTGGTGGAGGATCTATCGAAGCAATAGTAACCAGCGGACTTGCCGATTACAATTTTGTTTGGTCAACAGATTTAGCTCAAACCAATATTGTACGTAACGTAACGAAGACTGCAAATAAGGATACCTTACCAAACCTTTCTGCAGGTACTTATTACTTGCAGGTATATGACGAGGCAGGAACCCCTGCTAGTTGTAACTCAGGTGTGTTAACGTATGTGGTTAATGGAGCTGCTCCAATTGTAGCTTCAGTTACTCCAATCGATATTACTTGTAACGGTAATGCAAACGGTGCTGCTGATGTAACTTGGACTGGCGGAGTTTCTCCA
>JBJXGU010000285.1:0-3399 GCA_046160245.1 Bacteroidia bacterium | reverse complement strand
TTTCAAAAACTGATTGAGTAGCATTTCCAAGATAGGGAGCTCCACCGCTTACTTTGGGATAGCCATCCACCAACTCTTCTAATTCGGCTTTTAGTTGACCGATATTAACATTTAATTTTTTTAGTAGGAAAGGAATAACGTGTTCGTCATTTTGAAGCATCGACAACAATAAATGTCCAGGTTCAATGGCTTGTTGCTCTTTACTACTAGCAAGCGACTGTGCCTGCTGCACAATTTCCTGTGATTTTATGGTAAATTGATTAAAATTCATAATTGTAATTTTTATTTGTACTATCAAACAATGCCCCAAAGGGTAAAACTATGATATTATGCGACTTATTGTCGTAAATAAGTTAGGTAAAGTGACAATAGGTAACATAAATCATAAATTAGGTGACATATCGACATTCTTTTACTTTTGTAGAATGAATAATTGGAATAGAATCCCAATTTTATGTCTTAGTATCTTCAAACCAAAATGGGATAAAATTATCAACAGTTCATTTTTTATTGTTCGTTTATTGATTGTGTTTCTGTTCCTAATTTCAAGTGAAAGTTCTTTTTCCCAAAATCCAGTATGGTTAATTCCTAAAAACCCATCTACCTTAAACAATTTAAAATATGAAATTGAAAAGAAAGGAATAGAGATTAGATACGAGAGTGAGTGGTTGCAGTGTATTTCCATTAACCTTCCTACAAGGTTTGATTTAAAAGGATTTTGTTTGGAAAATAATTGTACAGCACAACCAGTTCTGAAATTAAAAAGCACATCCTTATCAATGATTGATAATACACATTTGGATGTGACCATTGAGCAAATGAATGGTGAAGCATTTATTAAGGAAGGTTTAACCGGATTAGGTGTGAAAGTGGGAGTGACCGACGCTGGATATATGTATTTGAATGATTCGAATCGCATGCGTGATTTATCGCATTTATGGAGCGGAAATCAACTTATAGCCACACATGATTTCGTAAATAACCTGGATACGATTGCTTATCATGAAACTTATTATACTCGAAGAAAGGCGGAGTACAAAGAGAGTAAATTTTGGCTGCTTCGTTTGCATAAAGAATTAAAATTAATTTATCATTCGCACGGCACTGAAGTATTAAGGATGATTGCAGCCATCGATTCGAGTAGGAAGAAACATACAGGATTAGCTCCCAATGCTTCCTATTATTTAACTCGAACCGAAGATGGTGTGAAAGAATTTAAGGAAGAAGAGGATTATTACATTGCTGCTTTGGAATGGATGCATCAGCAGGGAGTTCGCGTAATTAATACATCGTTAGGTTACGGTAGAGGAAGAAAAATAATAGGCAGTAATTATTCTCCTCAAGAGATGAATGGCACCTCCATGATTGCAAAAGCGGTTCAAATTGCATGTACAGAAAAAAACATGTTGGTGGTAGTAGCAGCCGGTAATGATGGTGATAAAAGAAAGTGGAAAGTTATTTCTACTCCCGCCGACGCAGAGGCTGCGCTCACAGTGGGATCTGTTTTAGGACGATTTCAAAAGATAGGGTATAGTGGAATTGGTCCCGAGTTTAACTCTTATTTAAAGCCTGATGTTTGTTCCTATTCGTATCAAGGAACTTCTTTGTCGGCGCCTGCTGTTTGTGGCTTTGCTGCTTGTTTGTTGGAAGCTAATCCAAAATTAACAGCGAAGGAATTAAAGCAATTAATTGTACACTCATCTCATATTTATCCTTATGGAAATAATTTTATTGGCTATGGCGTTCCGTTGGCGAATCGTGCATTGCAATTATTAGAGTATCCCGACTGGAAATTTACCAATACGAAAGAAGTTCATCTCAAGGAAAAATCATTTAAGTTAGATACAGTTGATGTTTCCATTCCAACGTTAACGGTTTTTCATAAGAAAAACGATGTGCATGTTTTGAAACAAGAAGTGATCTCAAGAGAGAAAAAGTCAAATAGTTTTATAATTTGGCCGCCCAAGGAAGCCAAAAGAAGTACCGTGCAAGTTGGGTATTTTATTTATGAATTATTTTGGGATTAGCATAAAAAAAGCTGCCTTACGGGGCAGCTAAACTATACTGTGTACTTCGTAGGTTGTGAGCGAAGTAGTACTATGTACTACGAAGGTCTCAACCGAAGTAGTATGAAGGATTGGACGATTTTTAAAAGGTAATGGTGATCGTGCCTTTTTGCTCTAAGGGCATCGTAGTACCTCCGTCGAACTTAGCACTTTCGGCAGCTTGCTTCCCTTTAGTTAGCAAATATTGACTGGTTGTAGTTGTTCCTTCCACTCCTGGATCTGCTTTCACAACGTCGCCGTATTTGTTGATGGTTATTGCAACAACCACTATGCCTTTTTCCATGGTTAGGTTGTCAACCTTCGGCTGTTTGGTTATTTTTCTTCCGGGCATTAGAAAGAAAATCCCTTTTTCTCCAGATTGAGATATACTGCTACCACCGCCGACTGCTCCTTCAAACTCGATGGATTTAATTTGACCGAGTTGAAAAGTGACTAAACTCCCTTTATGGAAGAAAGTAACAGTATTATCTTCAATTTTTTGAAGTTCCCCATTCAGACGTTCGCCGGTTTTAGTAATTATGAGATGTTGGGCCTGCAAGAAGATGGGGCAGGCGATAATTAAGAAGATGATAAAATGTTTTTTCACTTGATTCGTCATATTGTGGTAACGCTTCAAAACTAACCTTTATTATTATTGTTCAGAACCCAATAAAAGGAACTATTAACAGTCCTTTGTTAATTTGTACTTTTGACTCGAAATTATGAAACTACTTCTCGGTTATTTAAAAGGATATTGGAAATTGATCATTTTAGCGCTTGTTTTAGCTGCTATAAATCAAGTGTTTTCCTTACTTGATCCCTACATCTTCAAACATGTTATTGACGATTATGTAACGCAATTTGAAAAGCTGACCAGCGAAGAGTTCATTCATGGGGTAAGCTGGTTGTTACTTGCAGCAGTTGGTGTCGCTTTTGTGAGTCGGATTGCCAAGAATATTCAAGATTATTATGTGAATGTTATTACCCAGCGTATTGGCGCAAAAATTTATGCTGATGGTATTCAGCATAGCCTCGAATTACCGTTTGATGTGTTCGAAGATCAACGCAGTGGTGAAACACTGGGTAAGTTGCAAAAAGTCAGAACAGATGTAGAAAAATTGATTTCTGCATTTATCAATGTTTTATTTACTTCCTTAGTCGCTATTATTTTCGTTTCAGTATATGCTTTTACGGTTCATTGGTTGATTGCTCCCATCTATTTTGGAGTGATTCCAATTTTGGGATTTGTAAGTTCAAAGTTGAGTAAGAAAGTGAAAATTATTCAAAAGACAATTGTTGCGGAAACTACGGCATTGGCAGGTTCAACAACAGAGTCGCTCCGTAATATTGAATT
>JBJXGU010000284.1:0-7153 GCA_046160245.1 Bacteroidia bacterium | reverse complement strand
GTTTTAATGCTGCTAAGATTGCATTGCGTAAAAGAAGCGATGCAAAAGGAGTGATCACCATCGAGAATCACGGTACAATATAATATTCCGACTTATTAAGCGAATTTGTAAAACCGATTTTAAGTATTGATGATAATTATGATTCGGTAAAAAGTAAGTTGTCACTAGGAGTCCAGGCATGGAATGCAGCAACAATCAGACATCATGATGAGGAATTATTTCAAAAAACAAGGAGTTTACTTGAGGTAATGATGCCTCGTCATGCTGAAATAGTAGAACTATTTGATGAATTGGTGATTCGTAAGAAAGAAAAATTTGCGAAATTCAACAGAGTGTTTGTAGATTTTGAAGTTAAAAAAAGTCAAGGATTGGAATTTGATTTATCGGTAGCTACAGAGATAATTATAGAAGAATAAATATTAAATTTCCCTCTTTTAAATTATTAATGAAATTTATTTAGCCCTTTCTTGGTAGGAGCAAAGATCTTGAAAGTATTTTTGATGATAACTAGAATTGTTCAATTGCCTAGAACCACAAAACGGTTTTATTGAAAATATAATTAATTTTGTACTGGTTTCCTTGAGTCCATTTTGTCGGTAACCAAGCTTAAGTAGTTCTAAAGATAAAATCTAAGAATATACATGTAGGCTAAATAACTTTATACAAATCATAAATTTTAAATACATGCCCTTTATAAAAGTTTACATCCATTTTGTTTGGAGCACAAAAAACCGATTTCCTTATTTAGATTCAAGAAAAATTAATGTAGTGGGGACAAAGCCGAATTCCGAAAGTTCTCAATGGTTCCGGCCTAGCCATTAAAACGATCTGCCCTACAAAACGCCTGCCGAACGGATTGTTGACAAAATAGATTTGGTATAGTTAGTTATCCTAACTAGATTTGCATCGACACTATTGTCATAACCATCTAAAATCAAAATCCATGAGTAAATCAGTTTTCTATCATGCAGGATGTCCTGTATGCATAAGCGCAGAGCACGACATCGTAAACCTTGTCGGTGCTTCTAATGTCGAAATCGTTCACATTGGCGAAGACCGTGACCGTATAGCCGAAGCAGAAAAGGCTGGGGTAAAATCGGTTCCTGCCTTGCTTACGCCAAACGGCAATGTGCTTCACCTTAATTTTGGAGCCTCTATGGCCGACGTGAAGGGCTAAAAAATAATTTGCCTCATAAAGATAGCCTGCTACCTTTGTGAGGCATTTAAAACGTTTAAACATGAAACTATCTATAATTATAGTTTTACTTTTGGTCTGTGTAGCAGTCATTAGTCAAACTTTAAATAAACCATCGAATAAAATGAAAATAGCAGTTTGGGATACATACGTAACCAAGAAAGACGGGAAAGTAATGCACTTTGACATTCTTGCGCCCGAAACCATTAAAGATACAGATGTAATTTACAAGTATGGCAAAGACTATCTCAAAACAAAAGGACAAGAGGGTCAACCTTTATCTGCTAAAGAATGTCGGTTTTGTCACCTAGAATCGTTGCGCCCTACCTGGGAAGCCGATATTAAGAAGCAAGGGTACTTTATCATCGAGATGGAAAATTGTGATTAATGAAGAAATCAGCCTTTGATTTAGAACATCAAAATTCAAGTATTGAAAGTAAAATTGTTGCTTCTTTAGAAAGAGTTTCGCAAGCGTTTAGAGTATTGTTGTGGAATGAGAGTAAAGAATTTTCATTGAGTCCGATTCAAGTACAAGTACTTATTTTTCTACTCAATCATGGTGAGGAAAAAAGAAAGGTAAGCTACCTTGCCGACGAATTTAATATGACGAAGGCAACGATTAGCGAGACCATTAAAACGCTGGATCAAAAACAGCTCATTAAAAAAGTATATGAGCCGCACGACACCCGAAGTTACATCATTCATTTAACGAAGAAAGGTCAAAGCATTGCTGAGCAAACCTCCTTGTTCGCCAAGCAAATTCAAGTTCCGATTGACAAATTGCATTCTTCGGACAAGGAGAATTTGTTGTTAAGCTTATTGGACATCATTGTTCATTTAAATAAGACGGGTGTCATCACCATTCAAAGAATGTGTTTTACGTGTCAGTATTACAAGGCCAACAAGAATGGTCAAAAGCACTTTTGTAGTTTGCTCAACACCAAACTCGCCGACCACGAATTGCGTATCGACTGCACCGACCATCAGCAAAAAGAGGCAGTATAACGAATTCCAGCTGATGCAAATTGATCCTCTCATACAGCTGTAATGAAAAATTAAATTTGTAATTTAGCTGGATGGAAAATAGGATTTGCAAACTGCTTACTATCATGATAATTTTTTGTCTTTGCTACGGCTGTATGCCCGAGTATTATAAATTGAATCAAAGCGGGTATCAGAAAACGAAGGAGAAAAATTTTGAGGGGGCTATTCAAGATTTTGATTCATCCATAAAATTAAATGATGCGTATTGGCCTGCGTATTTAAACAGAGGAACAAGCTATGCCATCGAAGGAAATTGTAAAAGTGCAATGGCGGATTTTAATAAGAGTATAAGTTTGCATCCCCATAATCCTTTTGCATTTGATAACAGAGGTCTGTGTAAATCGGAAATGCATGATAGTATCGGTGCGATAGCTGATTTTAGACAAGCTCTCGCGCTCGATAGTAAATACAATATTGTGTACACTCATTTAGGTTTAATCCTTGCGAATCTGGATTCCTGTGAGCAAGCAATTTATTATTTGAAAATTGCTCAAGAAAGAAAAGCATACGATCCCTGTAATAACGAACAACTCGTCATTCAAATGATAAGCAAGTGTGAAGGGATGTTAGCGAAGCCCTGAAGTCGCAGCGGAACCCTGTGGTTGAAGCAAAACGAAATACTACAGGGAAGCGAAGTACTTCGGGGGAGAGTAGCGCAGCCCTGAAGTCGCAGCGGAGCGAAGTACTTCGGGGGAGAGTTGCCTGAGTTGCCTAAGTTGCCTAAGTTGCCTGAGCTTGTCGAAGGCAGCTTGTCGATGGCAGCTTGTCGAAAGCAGCTTGTCGAAGACAACTTGTCTGCTACTTCGCTAGGTTAAAAACTAAATGCAAAAAATGAAAGTAATACTTAGGCTGCTAAATGCAATACTGTATATGAAAGGGAATATTTACTTAATTCTTTCTTTTTTAGCAATAGCCGGCTGCTCTAAAACGGTAGATTGCGAAAAGACCAATTTAATTCTTTCATTCAATGCAAAGACGGTGGATAGTTTGAGTGATTTTACACTTTACCGATATCAAAGAGGGAGCAATTTGGGAGTCTTGATAGATAGCTTAAGAATAATTAACGGTGCGGGAGTTTATTTTCAAACTGTAAATACGAGCACAAGAGTTTATATGCAATCAGTGGACTATAAAATTGTTGGTGCATTTGATTGGAAACTGCATTTGTATTCAACAACCGTAAACAACGGCGAGAATGAAATTGCAATCACTAATATTGAAGAGCAGCAAGAGAACATGAAATGCAAAAAGAAAAATTTTTCAACTTATGAAGAGGGTTGCCAATGTATGAATCCATTAAGATCATACAAATTGAATGGAGTAACAGGGATTCTTGGCAGTAAGATTGAATACAATCAAATCATAGGATACGAAGTGTCAATTAGCCCGTAATTCGGAATTGATAATTGCAATGAAGACTTTTGTTGAAACTGCGATGGATTCCCTACAACAAATCTTCCGAGCAATTCTACTTTTAAATAAGCATTTTCTCATCCTTTACCATAGAATGCCAGAAGTTGCTGTTCTTTTGCGAACCACGATAATATTTAAGCGTCTCGCTTTTATGACGTTTTTTTGACAATCGGCTTTGATCTCAAAGACGATACTTTACCCTCTAATAGTGCTTGGAATGCAATGGTATATTGGAGTGCATATCATTCGTGTTGAAATCCTTAGTCTTAAACAATTCATTACTTAATTTTTCTAATAAACAATGATTTTTTGAAGGTTGTCAATTAAAATTGATTTAACATTAAAGTTTGACTGGCGTTGTACGAAAGCCTACCTTTACAAAACACCATTGATTGAATTTAAAACCATGTTACGCCCGCTCATTCTGTTTCTGATTTTATCAATTTCAACAATTTATTCCAATGCACAAACTTTTGCATGGGCAAAATCTCTAGGGGGTACAAACAGCGATTATTCTGCTTCTATTGGAATTGATGGTGCCGGTAATGTATACACTACCGGTTATTTTTTAGGGACTGCTGATTTTAATCCGGGTGCTGGTACTGCCAATCTTACTGCAGCAGGACAGAGCGATATTTATGTTTCGAAATTAGATGCGAATGGTAATTTTCTTTGGGCAAGACGCTTAGGTGGTAACAGTTGGGACGATGGTTCAGGAGTTTCGTTGGATGCCGCTGGAAATATTTACATCACTGGTCATTTTAGTGGAACTGCAGACTTTGATCCGGGTACAGGTACTGCTAATTTAACTTCAGCTGGAAGTTATGATATGTTTGTTTGTAAATTGGATCCGTCAGGTAATTTTATTTGGGCGAAAAGAATTGGAAATAGCAACGGCGATTATAGCTGGAGTATAATTCTTGATGCCATGAACAACGTTTACATTACCGGACAGTTTTTGGGAACCGTTGATTTTAATCCGGGGGCGGGAACATCAAACATGACGGCTGTTGGATCCTATGATTTTTTTGTTTGCAAATTAGATGCAGCAGGAAATTTCGTTTGGGCTAAAAGTTTAGGTGGATTGAATCCGGATGTGGCGTATGCAATTTCAGTAGATGCAAGTGGAAATGTATTTGCTGCGGGAGGCTTTAATGGCACTGTAGATTTTGACCCGAGTGCAAGTGTCTTTAATTTGAGTTCTGGGGGTAGTGAAGATGTATTTATTTTAAAGTTAGATGCAGCAGGAAATTTTGTTTGGGCGAAATCCTTTGGCGGAAATAATTTCGACTCTGCAAATTCATTGACTATTGATGCGCTCGGAAATATCTATACCATTGGGACTTTTGAAGGTACTGCTGATTTTGATCCGAATGCCGGAGTTTCGAATATAACTTCCTCGGGTTTCTTTGATGTTTTTATTTGCAAAATTAATAATGCCGGAAATTTTGTTTGGGCTAAGAATTTAGAAGGTATGGACTATGAGGATGCCTTTGCTATCAATACAGATATAAATGGGAATGTTGTTTTTTCGGGTTGCTTTAGTTCTACAGTTGATTTTAATCCTGGCGCAGGTGTGTTTAATTTGATTCCCACCGGTCCACAAGATATTTTCATTTCGATGTTAGATATCACAGGTAATTTTTTATGGGCAAAAGCTTTAAAGGGTAATAGTAATATTGGATGTGGAATATCCATACTGGTTGATGCCGCGAATAATATTTATACAACTGGATTTTTTTCTTCCACGGTTGACTTTAATCCCGATGCAGGAATCGCTAATATTTCATCAGCAGGAAATGAAGATATTTTTATTCATAAGATGAACTATGTCAGCACCCCCTTACCCATTGAATTAATTTCTTTTGAAGGAAAGGCTCATGGCAATAAAAATATTTTGTCCTGGACCACTGCCAGCGAAATCAACAATAGTTATTTTTCACTCCTAAGAAGCCATACCGGAAATGATTTTGAAAACATTGGAACGGTTATCGGTGCAGGCACGAGTACGCAATCTTCAAATTATACTTTCACGGATCTCAATCCATTTCGCGGAATTAATTATTACCAGTTACAGCAAACAGATTTTAATGGACAGAGCTCCTTTTCAAAAACCATTGCTGTAAATAATATAGGAAATGAAAGTAATGCATTTATAATTGCACCGAATCCGGTAGCAGATTTTATTAATTTATTTAATTTAGAAAGTAATTCCATTTTTCAAGTGGTCATTTCAAATGCAATGGGCGAAATAGTTGTTCAAATTGAAAACACGAATCGAATTAATGTTTCGCATTTGTCGGAAGGGGTTTATTATATTAAGATAGCCGATTTTGAAAATTCCGTTGTCCGGAAATTTATAAAGCAATAAGAGATAGCATAAAACCTCAAAAGCGGGCGATTTTTTTTTGAAACATAAGTCATTGAACAAATCCCATCTCGTTCGCACCTCAAAGCCATCTTTAGTATGCTTGATTTGATCGCGTCTTAAATTGGATTTGATTTCAACCCCCAATTCCTTTTAAAAAAAAATCTATTATCCACCATTTCAGGAGGATTGATATAAATCACAATCGTATCCTTGTTTAGAATCATTCTAAATAATACTTTTGTCCCGTTCAAAGGAATCATTCTATTTTAAACACTATAAATCAATATGTTAAGATTAATTACAGTTTCCGTTATATTAAGTTTCACTTCATTTTCGGCCATTTATGCCCAAAAAACCGATACATCAAAAGTGATCGATCTCAACGAAGTAATCATAAAGGATCAAAATGCATTAGGTGGAGTGGAGCAGATGCCCGATGTAAAGGACAATGTGATTTATGCGGGTAAGAAATCAACGGTGATCCAAATGGATAAAATAAATGCCGACCTCAGTACGAATAATACTCGCCAAGTTTTTGGAAAGGTTCCGGGCATGAGTATTTGGGAGAACGATGGTTCCGGAATTCAGGTGGGTGTGGCAACGCGCGGATTAAGTCCTAATCGTTCGTGGGAATTTAATGTTAGACAAAACGGCTACGATGTTTGTTCAGATATTTTTGGATATCCGGAAACTTATTATACGCCACCCATGGAAGCATTAAGTAAAATTGAAGTGGTACGTGGTGCTGCTTCTTTGCAGTATGGTCCGCAGTTTGGTGGATTGCTCAATTATCAAATTAAGAAAGGAAATCCCAACAAGCCCATCTCTTTTGAAACGCAACAAACCGTTGGCTCCTATGGATTATTCAATACCTACAATGCATTGGGTGGAACCTATAAAAAGTTTTCTTATTATGGATTTTTGCATCATCGTTCAGCCGACGGATGGCGCAACAACAGCGAATACAGTATTTACACCGGATATTTTTCTGCAAACTATCAGCTTACAAAAAAAATAAATATCGGCGCCGAGTATACGCGCATGGATTATAAAAGTCAGCAACCGGGCGGACTAACCGATGTACAATACAAAGAGAATCATCGTCAATCGTTCAGAGAGCGAAACTGGTT
>JBJXGU010000283.1:0-4663 GCA_046160245.1 Bacteroidia bacterium | reverse complement strand
AGCTACCGTCATGCCACGAAAGACGTCAAGTGATTGAAGGCGTTGAGAGGTTTCCATTAGCTGTGGGTATGAATTAAAACTACTATTGTTTTCGTAGCTCCGCAAATTCTGAAATTGTGTTAAACTGATAGTGGCGTTGTTTTAGCCAGGCAATCCACGAAGTGAACCTGGTATTCATTAGCGTTCCTGAATTCCTTGTAAGGAATTTGGGTAGGCCAAATTTTGATTCCGTTAAATCAATAAACTCCCAAGGGTGAAAATAGATATTTAGATACTGATCTGTATTGATAGTGTATCGGCAAGCCATCCTATAAAGACTTTGCGGAAGATTGTGAAATGAAAGCCAGAATAGAGGTAGTCGTATCATCGGAGTGGCAGAGGCAGGTATCTGCATCAACTTGTCTGTTAGAAAAACTGTGCGGGGTTTGAAAAAATTGTTGTATCGCCCTGGAAGATAGACAGGATTTAACGAAGAGTTATACAGATAGCCGGCATCTGCAATGGCATCGTCTTCAACTGACATCATTCGCGCCATTCTAAATCCATTGACAGGCTTTCCGGATATTTTCTCGAGCTCCAGTTTTGATTCGAGCAAGTGCTCTTTTTTAAACTGGGAATGAAAATAGCCATGCGATGCTAGTTCATGACCCTCATCTACAATTCGTTTTATCAAATCAGTAGCATGTGACGCAAATACAACCGTACTGAAAAATGTAGCTCTGATTTTATATTCTTTTAGAATATCGAGAATGATTTTAGTACCTTCTCGTGAGATATTTATTTGCTCTTCGAAGGGCAAAACTTTCCCGTATTCTGCAGGCATATCAAACTCCTCGATATCAAAGGAGAGGAGGACTGAATTTTGATTTGGGTTTTCACCCGATATTTTCATGGGGAAATTTTGTTGAGTAATTGGTATCCCTAATCAAATATTGGGGGCGTTGCTTTGATTGAATGGCTATTTTGCTAAGGTATAATCCAATGATACCCAGCATAAAAAGTTGTAAGCTTCCGAAAAAAATAATTGAAATAATCAAAGAAGTCCAGCCTGGAACAGCCTGCCCAACAAAATAACTTATGAGCGCATACGGAATTAGTATGAGTGAAACTATGAACATAAGCAACCCAACATAAGCAACAAGTTTAAGAGGCCGGATACTAAACGCTGTAATGCCGCGAAAAGCGAATGATAACATTTTCTTAAAACTGTACTTACTTTTTCCAGAATGTCTTTGATTTGCCTTGTAATCAACTGCTGTTTGGCGGAATCCCGCCCATTTTACAAGCCCTCTCAAAAAGAGCTCATTTTCCTTAAACCCCTTAAACGCATTTATCACATTACGATTAATGAGTCGAAAATCTGCTGTTCCTTTTTCTAAGTTTAGATCAGATGCCCAATTCAGAAACCGATAGAAAATTGCCGATGTTATTCTCTTAAACCAGGAAATTTTTAGATCATCCTTTCTTCTAGTGTAAACAATATCAAAACCTTCATTCCATTTTTCAAGTAACTTATTAATAACTTCAGGAGGATGTTGCAAATCGCAATCCATTGTAATTATAGCATCTCCTGAAGCAATATCAAGTCCGGCCTTTATTGCATATTGATGTCCAAAATTTCGTGATAGTTCTATATAAAATATCCGTTCATCTCTGCTAGATAGATTCTTGATTACAGACAAAGTTCCGTCTGTGCTACCGTCATCTATAAAAATAAATTCAAAATCATGTTCTTCTTTGGCCGATAAAGCAACAAGAATTTCATCATACAGAAGTCTGATATTAGTAGCCTCGTTGAAAGCGGGTATAATGACAGATATTTTTTGTTTTGACAATGTCCCTGATAGTTAGTGATTAGCTTTACTTGTAAATCTAGAGTTTATAGATTGAATATTCTTGAGAATCGTAAACTTTTGGCAACTCAAGATCAATGTTTGAATTGAATATTTTTAGAATAACAATGAATTTACATCCTTTACTTTTTAGTGTTTTACGGTACTCTGCCTCCTTCAGATCATCATTGTAAAGATTCCAACCCCTTCTGTGGGCGCAATACATTGGTGTTGGGCTACCATCTGAATTAATTGCAATTAGGTCATTGGGTAAGGTAATTCGATCTAATGTAGATTCTAATGATAGTAAGGAAGTAAACGGTTGCCTGATTTTAAATACATGTATTTGGTTAGCGATTCCTTCAATGCTAATAATAAGAAGGAGAGTCATTGCGATTGTCCTTGATTTTATTTCAGTAAGGCCAAGACCTACTAAGAATGCAAAAAAGGGAACAGATACTAGCGGGTAATAGTCATTGACATAAAAACCCCATCCAGACTTCAATACAAAAACAAGAAATGCGGAGATCGGGACAAGAAATGCTGCTATGGCAACCCAATTCTTTGTTTTCACTAAAAGGTAAAAGCTTAACAGGAAAACAACAAGGCCTGTATATTTTAACGGAGTAACAAAAAATTGATCAAGTGCATGTGGCCATTCACGTATTAAATCTTGAATTCCATCATTAATTGACATTCCCATAAAGAAATAGCCTCCAAAACGATATGTTGAATTGAGGTGCGGAACCCAAATGAAGTACCAGTAGCAAACTGATCCTAAGATAATGGATGAGCATATTGAAATAATAATTTTTCGGGTCAATTGAATATGCCTGAGAAATAATGGAATTGCTAAGCAAGTTAGGATTGGTGCAGCAGATATTTTAGCAAGACATCCCAACACGCCTAGTACAAAAAAATGAAAAGATTGAATGGCTTTCCATTTTCCAAATATTGAAAACCATGGTATAAACTTATTATGCAAAGAGAGGCGGCAAAGACATCCGGAATAGTTATCCGGGAATATGAAAACCACATGGATACAAGCAGTGTTATAGCGCTAAAAAACGCAGATGATTCCCCAAAATAGTTCCTTATAAGTTTATAAAAGTAAAAAGTTCCGATCGATGTGATGATTAGATTTATCAGTCGTCCATACCAATTTTCGAAACCAAATATTAAAGAAATCAGGAAGATAAGGTAATTAAATACTGGAAACTCGACACCAACGATTCCGGATAATTCACCGGCAGAGTCAGTCCTAGGATATAAAATATTTGAATCAATTTCGTAAAAATTTCTGGCGATCATCAATACGTCCGTTTGCCTCCAAGTTGATGCTGCATCAAGGGGTGGGTTGGTTATCCCGAAAAGTCTAATAATGAATAGTAACACAATCCAAAATCGGATGTCTTTCCCCAAGACTTTCATTCGGTCTATTAATTTCTGCATATTTCTAATGGCCTCGATAAATTTTGAAATCTATTTAATTTTATTGGCAATAGATCCTAACAGGTTATTTTTTTGTCAAAACATAATTAGTACGACTCCTATGCAGTGTGAGTCCGTTTACTTTATTGTAATCAAGGTTAAGTCCTCCTGCTATTTGTTTAATTAAATTCTCTGATAGTTTAAGGAGTTTTACGTCTTTGGACAATTTTCGGTAATCTGAAAAAAGTAGGTATGAAATAAACTTTAGGAATGCGGTAAGTTGTTTTCTTTTTATGCATTGA
Organism: Bacteroidia bacterium; assembly: GCA_046160245.1. GTDB lineage: Bacteria > Bacteroidota > Bacteroidia > AKYH767-A > OLB10 > JAJTFW01. The sequence continues at coordinate 1,098 of JBJXGU010000283.1, read as the reverse complement.
ATTAACAATGATAATGCATCTTGCATCGATGAGGAATTGGGATCAATAACGTCCGCAATTATAAGCTTCCCATTATCTTTTAGAAAGGGGTATAGCATTTTGATAATATTTTGTATTTCCGTTTCATCTTCAAAATATTGAGTGATACTCAAAAGAATAATGAAGTCAAATTTTTCTCCTTTTAAATGTTTGCCAAGTATTTCTGTCGTGGTGTCAACATCAGGTGAAATATGGTGGAAGGTAGATCTTGGGTGATTATTTTTATTTTGGGTGATGTATTGCGCGTTAATGTCTACTCCTGTCATCTTAACATTTACTGGATCTAAGGAGTCAGCTAAAAAACCAGGGCCACACCCATAGTCCAGAATTGCATGAGTTGTCTTTAAATTAAATTTGTTTTGGATTTCCTGTGCAAAAAAGGAAGTACTGATTTTCATTACGGTATCAAAAGCTCCGGTTTGATTTGTCCAAAAATGACTCCATTTAGTTGAGTCCATCACAAAATAATTTATCCGAGAAATCTAAATACCCTTAAATAACTCAACCGTTTCTAAATAATCCGGGATAACCGTTTTCCAGCCCAGCTTTGATTCAATTAATTTTGATAATGTTGTTGAGCTTTCCATTTCTCCATGCGTAATAAAAGTCATTTTTGGACTCTTTTTAAAATTTGAAAGCCATTGCATTAGCTCTGATTGATCGGGATGCGCGGAAAGACCTTGGAGCTCTCGCACCTGACAATTCACAGGCACCTCTTCACCAAAGATTCTTATGAACTTTTCACCTTCTAAAATTCTCCGGCCTCTCGAACCAGCGGCTTGAAATCCGGCAAATAGAACTGTATCATTTACCTTTCTCAACCGATGAAACAAATGATGCAATACCCGTCCGCCTGTAGCCATGCCACTTGCTGAAATAATTATGGAAGGCTTTTTTACTTCATTTAATGCTTTTGAACTCTCCCTGGTATTGCAAAAGTGTATGTTTGCGGCATCAAAAATGCTGACCAGCTTATTTTTTTCTTTGTTTACTTTTATTTTATGAATCGAACTATGCCTTTCATACAGGTCGGTCACATTGATCGCCATAGGGCTGTCT
>JBJXGU010000282.1:0-7156 GCA_046160245.1 Bacteroidia bacterium | reverse complement strand
TTAGTTTTGGCTTAGGAATTATTCTCAAGTTTAGAGTAGGGTCTAATTGTAGTTTTTTGAAGCGAAGGTTTTGCTTTTGGAAATAGCGGAAGATAGTAGTGAATAGCCAATGTAGAAATGTGAATATTCAAGAGTAACCAATTTTAATTTTCCATTGATTCATCCAATTCTAATAAGTAAATAGTAAAAACGGCAAATCAAATTTTATGAGAAGGTCTTCACATATACTCAGAAATTTTATTCCCTTGATTGGACTCATATCCTTGCTGGCTTTAACCTATCCCATTTTACCTACCACACCGTTCGATTATGTAAATCTTAATTTGCCTGCGCATTTTTCGGCTCAAAGCCCTATTTCACCTGCGGTTACTGACTTTGATAATACGCCTATCAATAATCCACTTACAGATGATGGGGCTACTTTGGGAAGAGTATTGTTTTATGATAAAAATTTAAGCTTGAACAATACCGTTTCATGTGGATCCTGCCATCTCCAAGAATTTGCCTTTTCAGATACTGCAACCCACAGTCTTGGCTTTAATGGCGGACATACGCGAAGACATAGTATGACCATAGTGAATGCACGATGGTTTTGGGGAGGGAAAATGTTTTGGGATACTAGAGCTGCTTCTTTAGAGGATCAAACACTCATGCCATTTCAGGATACCGTTGAGATGGGGTTAACTCTTCCTATTCTGATACAACGAGTACAGCAAGAAACCTATTATCCAGCGTTATTTTCAAGCGCATTTGGTGATACGGTGGTCACATCCGATCGCATTGCAAAAGCATTGGCTCAATTTATTAGAAGCATCGTTAGCTATTCCAGCAAATATGATGTGGGAAGAGCACAGGTCAATTCGTCTACTGTTGCTTTTCCGAATTTTAGCACTGTCGAAAATCAGGGAAAATCCATTTTCTTTAGTGCAGCGGGGCATTGTTCAAATTGTCATAAATCTGATGCGTTTTTATTAACTCCTTCAGGGCCGGTTTGTAATGGAATTGATCTTGTTTCCACCACGGATTTAGGGTTGTATGAAACAACAAATAATTCAGGTGATATTGGAAAATTCAAAGTCCCTACCCTTAGGAATATTGAACTTACTGCACCTTACATGCACGATGGACGATTCTCCACCTTGGAAGAAGTAGTTGATCACTATAGTACCGGCATTCAATTTCACATGAATCTTCCTCCTGGATTAATCGACACGGTGACAGGCCAACCAGCAGCGATACAATTGAATTTTACTACAGCAGAAAAAGCGAGTCTGGTCGCATTCCTAAAAACTTTGACCGACACTACTTTGGCTACCGAAGTAAAATGGAGCGATCCTTTCACGTTGAAAACATCCTTAGCGAATAATCAAACTGCAAATATATCTTTTGTGATTTATCCTAATCCAGCAAGTCATACTATTTCTATTGTTACCAATGAACAGTTCAACAATCGAGTACTTGAAATTGAAATTCTAACGCTTGAGGGGAAACAAATTTATGACAACAAAAAGTTCGTCAAACCAATTTCTTCGATTGACATCTCTACCTTTCCAGAGGGTGTATATTTTTTAAGAATAAAAATAGATGGCAAGTCGATGGTACAGCGATTTGTGAAAAATAGTCAATAGGAGAAAGTGTATTTCTTAAATATGTTTAAGATGCAATTTCATACACATTCCTACTCTCAAAAGTTAAATTGATTATGAAATGATTAAAAAACTCATTCCAACTCTCTTCTTAAAAATCCTTTTCTACTCCGTCTTATGCTTATCGTCATGTAAACTCATCTTAGGAATTAAAAGCGAAAAGTATTTAAAGGATGATGAGATCGTTAAGTATGCGAAAAAATTTGATGTTCCGGGACCTGAGTTTTATAAAATTGATAGGATGAGTTATATGAAAGCGGCAAAAGCTACGAATGAGCGCAACCCAGAACTTGCCAAATATGTGATGCAGCCTTTGCAAATGTGTATTTTTAATAGATAAGGACAATCTACCATGTCGTTGGTAAATTGTGATGTAGGTGGAATTCTTAAACTGGATTGGAATCATTTCAATTCATTCGATACTTTCCCTCCCGACATGAAAGATTTTGGAAAATATGACACCACTTTTAATTTAGATATTGAACTTGAAAAAATTGTACCAATTGGTAAAGAGGAAAAATCAATTAAAAAAAATGCAGATATTTTTATTATTATCTATTGGTCTAGAATAACAAATAGGTACTCGCAAGATCTTATTGAACTAATGAATGAATATAGAGAGAAATACAAAAATGAATCCTTAGAAATTATCTTTGTAAATACTGATAATTTATTCGTGAATTGATATTAAATTGAGAAATTCATATGGATTTTTATTTATATTTATTAAGTGGCGAACCTTTGAATGCAATTGTGATGTCGAATTAAATTTTAATCTTACCTATAATTATTTGATATTCAATATTTTTAATTTCAATTGAGGATGTCAGCGATTCAACAATTTCTTATATTATTGTATATGATATTTAGTCTTTATCTTTTACCATTTACAATTAATCTATGAATATGAAAAAGCAATTTCTTCTGATCACTACACTTTGTCTTTCTTTCTTTTTTTCGTCATGCAAAAAGGATGATGATGCAGCCCCGGCAACTCCTACTCCTACGCCGACAACAAAATATTTTTTCTCATTCAATTTAGATGGAGTTCCCAAATATATTTATGGTGCAAGCAATAATGTAAATTGGGGTTCTGGCGGTGGAGTTTATTCAGGTGCATCCATCTTTACTCTTACGTCTGATATCGGTATTACATTCAACATGGACCAAGACTCAATTCTTGGATCCGATTTTCAAGCTTTAATTGGACAAAAAATACCCTTTATAGGATGCGGTGGTTGCCCTCAAACTAACGCGTATTTAACGTATGATATAAGTGGTGATAGTTTTGCTTCTCATGATACCGATAATCCTCTTCCAGCATATTATACAAGAATCACTTCTTCTACATACCTTGGTACATTTAATCAATTTGGTATCTATTATGAAAAGTATGTCGTGACTGGTGAATTCAACGCCAGAATTTCTTACGGCGGAACTATAAAGAATTTGACGAATGGAACATTCAAATTAATATTTCCAGCTGCTTTTGATTAAATATTTTTTCTTTTTTTTGGCTATTCTTTTTGATTTCACTTTCAGTTGATTTAATTGAATGGCAGATTGCTTGATCTTAGTTTTCTGCCAGCAGAGGTATTTATTCTTATATTAGTAGCGAGACTTTATTAAACCTATCAGCAACTTACTCTATTATCCAATGATTCCCATCCACGACCTCGAAGAACACGAAAAAAAGGAGATCAAGATGATTGAGTTGGACACCTTGCTCAAGAACGATGCTACCGAGCCGCACCGCCATCATTATTTCGAGTGCTTCGTGTTTTTGAAAGGTGGCGGAACGCATATTGTCGATTTTGTGAATTTTCCGATAGAAACAAATTCTATACATATTGTTACTCCCGGACAAGTTCATAAAGTAAAGCGCCAATTAAATTCGACAGGCTTCGTCTTTCTTTTCGACTTATTGCATTTCGATCAAGACAAACGAATCGAACAATTATTATTTGATCATACTTGCTTCGACGTAAACGAGTTTTCGCCTTGTTATCATTTCGATCCGGTTTTTGGAGAAGAGTTGAAATACATCAGCACACAAGCATGGAAAGAAGTGAATTCAAAAAGCCCGCTGAAAAATCAAATTGTGTTGAATCAATTAACCCTGTTCCTACTCTATTGTCTGCGTTTGCGCGGTACAACATCATCTGAAGGTCGAGGAAAGCATACAGGGCTTTATTCGGCGTTTAGACGGCTCATGCATAACGAATATAAATCCCTTAAAAAAGTGAAAGACTATGCCGCCGCACTCAACGTAACCGAAAAGTTCTTAAACGATGAAGTGATGCAGAAATGTGGAGAATCGGTGAGCACAGTAATTAGCCGACACGTCATTTTAGAAGCAAAGCGATTATTGAATACTGGAGTATCGGCAAAAGAAGTTGGTTACGAGCTCAATTTTACCGATCCTGCCCACTTTAGTAAGTTCTTCAAGGCGCAAACGGGCTATTCTCCAAGCGAATTCAAGAATATACATGATTAAGTCGGAATTATACATGGTCGCTTCTTGGTACATGGTCTACTTTTGTTAAATCAAATTCTAAGATCATGAAAAAATTAAAACTTCTAGTTACTATTTCTTTCCTCTTTCTCGCATTCCACACTCACGCTCAAAACTGGTATCCGGTCACGAGTGGCACCACTAGAAACTTAAATACTATTCATTTTCCATCTCCATCGGTGGGATACATCGGCGGCGATGATAGTTTGCTTTTGAAAACTACGGATGGAGGTTTGACATGGAATCCGTTAAATTTATCGGGAATTCCCAATTTTGGATTTAATGCCGACATTTTAAATATACAATTCCTGACTGATTCTATCGGCTATATGACTGTAGGACCCTACTCGAACAGTTACAAGACAGTGGATGGTGGATTGAATTGGACAGTTAGTTTCTTTTGGGGCATCAATTGTTATAACCAGGGATTGTTTTTCTTTGATCAAAACAATGGCTTCATTGGGGGAGCGGGTTGTTTTCAAGGGGAACTCATCTCAAAATTAACCAATGGAGTCTGGTCTGCTGCCACCATGAACAGTTCGACATGGAGTAGCAATCTCATTGTAGATATTGATTTCTATAACACACAACTAGGATTGGCAGCAAGTTCAAGCGGTCTCATCTATCGTACAACAGATGGTGGCTTTACCTGGGATAGTATTCCTTCACATCCTAACATGAATCCGATTACCTCGGTATTGATGATTAATGATACATTAGCCTATGCAAGCTATAAAGCCTTGAATACAGGATTTGGTTTGTATATAACTACCGATGGTGGATTATCATGGGCTGAAGATTTTAACTCAGCGACTTTCTTCTATCCCGATTTTTTAGCCTTGCACCAATCTGGTAACGGTGAAATATTTTCAGGAGGTTACTCTCCTGGATCTCAAACCGGATTAATTTTTAGAAGTCCTGGAGATATCGTTACTTGGAATTATGATGCCCTCGCCCAAAAAATCAATGATATCTCTTCTTACAATGATTCTATTGTATTTGCCGTTGGAGATAGTGGAGCCATTTATGTAAACAAAATACTAATTGCACAATCCGTGTTTGAAAATCCAAGCCCTTCATTAACCATTGATGTGTTTCCTAATCCTGCACAACAATTTATTCAGTTAAGCTTGCCAGAAGGATTTGAAACAAAAGGAGCCCTCGTAAGTATTTATGCAATATCGGGTCAATTGATAACAAGAAGTACTTACTCCTCCGTTGTTGATATTAGTACATTTTCAACTGGAAAGTATTTCCTTGAAATACGAAATCAGAAAATAATGGCTACGGGAAAATTTATTGTTGATTAGCTATTTTTCAATTAAAAGGGGTTCGTAATGCAAAGTAAGAGGAAAGCCAAAAAAATTAATCTTGTACTTTGCATTACTTCTACTTTTATTTAACTGTATTGCAATAAAGCGTTTATTGAAAACTTGTGTATTATCTATGGAAGTGGGCTACGAGCTCAACTTTACCGATCCTGCCCACTTTAGTAAGTTCTTCAAATCGCAAACAGGCTTTTCACCCAGTGAATTCAAGAATATACATGATTAAGTCGGAATTGTACATGGTTATATCTTTATTGATAGTCTAATTTTGTCTCAATAAATTCTAAGATCATGAAAAAATTCAAATTAGTAGTCATCGTTGCACTTCTTTTCTTTACACTTCCCTCTCATTCTCAGAACTGGTTTCAGATTTCGAGCGGCACTATTAAAAATTTAAATACGATTCATTTTCCCACACCTTCTGTAGGATATATTGGTGGAGATGATAGTTTGCTTTTGAAAACGATAGATGGAGGTTTAAGTTGGAATGCTATCTCATTCTCAGGAGCTTCCTTTTTTCCACAAAGCGCAGATATTCTTAACCTTCATTTTGTAACCAATGACATTGGATTCATGACTTTCGGTCCATACGCTAACGGCTACAAAACAATTGATGGTGGATTAACATGGACACCCATATTCTTGCAAGGAAATAATTGTTTTAACCAAGGCATGTTTTTCTTTGATGAAAACAATGGTTTTATTGGAGGGTCTGGATGCTTTCAAGGAGAGTTAATTGCACGTTTATCGAGTGGTATTTGGAGCTCGGCCACAATGAATAGTTCTACATCGGTTTCTCAAAATCTGATAGTAGATATCGATTTTCACGATTCCTTGCACGGATTGGCGGCTAGCACGAGCGGACTCATTTTCCGAACCACAGATGGGGGTCTCAATTGGGATAGTGTTCCTTCTAATCCAGCGATGTATCCCATCACATCGGTGTTGATGATTAACGATACGTTGGCTTATGCAGGATACAATGCGATAGGCGTTGGCTTTGGTTTATATATTTCTACTGATGGTGGATTATCGTGGAATTATGATGGTAATTCTGCTACTTTTTTCTACCCTGACTTTTTAACCTTACACCAATCTGGCAATGGTGAAATATTTTCAGGTGGTGTTTCTCAAGGATCACAAGGATTAATTTTTAGAAGTCCTGGCGATATGGTTACATGGAACTTCGATGTGGTCGATCAACAAATCAATGATATCTCCTCTTATAATGATTCAACAGTATTTGCAGTGGGCGATAGTGGGTATATTGTTGTCAATAAAATATTGACGGGATTAAATCCAATTCATGAATCGACTTCATTCGTTCCTTTATTGTTATCTCCAAATCCAGCGCAACAATATTTCAACATTATATTTCCAGAAAATGTGAATTCTGCTGAAATAATTATTCGAGTTGTTTCTGTGTTGGGGGAGATGGTTTTATTGCAAAAGAATGTGAGTGTAGTTGATGTTCGAAATTTATCTGCAGGTGTTTACTTGGTAGAGGCTTTGGGAGATGGATTTGTGGGGAGAGGAAAATTGATGGTTGAATAGATTTAGTAGCGAAATTGATTGTCCTTCGTTTATTGTTTTTTACAACACTGGAGGCACTAGAGGTCACTTGAGTACACAAGAGAAATTGGATTTTTCTATAGCCCCTCGCCTTT